>CAMLLF010000065.1 GCA_946480705.1 uncultured Lysobacteraceae bacterium
ACGGAAACGACTCTCCGACTACCGACCTAGTTAGGTCCGCCGGGATCAAGTTCAAGCCGCGGCCGCCGGCACGAGTGCCGCAGCCGGGCTCGCCCGCTGAACCGTAGCCCGCACGACGTCGCCGCCGCATGAACGCTCCCTCCTCGCCGTACCGCGGCCGTTTTGCGCCGTCGCCGACCGGCGCGCTGCATTTCGGTTCGCTCGTCGCCGCACTCGGCAGCTGGCTGCGCGCGAGACACGCAGGCGGCGCCTGGATCGTGCGCATCGAAGACCTCGATCCCCCGCGCGAAATCGCCGGGGCGGCAAACGGCCAGCTCGCCGCACTGTCAGCCTTCGGCCTGGCTTCCGACGAACCCGTGATCTGGCAGCACGATCGTCACGACGCCTACGCCGCGGCGCTGCAGCGGCTCGTCGCGGAGCGACGCGCCTTTGCGTGCTGGTGCAGCCGCACGGACCTGCAGCGCAGCGGCGGCCTGCACCGCAGCCCCTGCGTGGCCGCGCCGGATGCCACGCGTGCGCCAGCCTGGCGACTGCGCGTCGACGACGAAACCATCGGCTTCGACGATGTCGTGCTCGGCCGGTACGAACAGCGCATCGCCGAGGCCGTCGGCGATTTCGTGATACGCCGCGTCGAGGGCTATTTCGCCTATCAGCTCGCGGTCGTCGTCGACGATGCCGCGCAAGGCATCACCGAAGTCGTACGCGGCGCAGACCTCCTCGATTCGACGCCGCGACAGATCCTGCTGCAGCGCTGCCTCGCGCTGCCGACACCGGCCTATCTGCACCTGCCGCTCGCGCTCGATGCGGACGGCCGCAAGCTCAGCAAGCAGGATCAGGCGCTGCCGATACGTCCCGACGATCCGTTGCCCGCGCTGCGCCGGGCGTTGACGTTTCTCGGCATTGCGCCGCAGCAATTGCAGGGTTTGCACACCGTCGACGCACTGCTGCGGCAGGCCGTCGCGGCATTCGATGTCTCCGCGATTCCGCGCGTCGGATCCATTGTGCATATGCGTCATGGCTTGTCGTAGCGCTTGTGTAGAATCGCGCGAAGTCCGCGTCGACGCGGCTTTCCCGCGTTGCGACGGATCACGACGACTAAAACTGGGAGTGGAGCATGACCTCACGCGTAGCCTTGGTGACGGGTGGTACGGGCGGTATCGGCACAGCGATCGTGCGCAAGTTGGCAGGGATGGGACACAAGGTCGCAACGAACTATCGTGACAAGGCACGCGCCACCGCGTGGCAGGAAGCGCTCAAGCGCGACGGCATCGACGTGGCGCTCGCCGCCGGCGACGTCGCCGATCCGGCCACGGCCGAGAGCATGGTCCGCGAAGTCGTCGACCAGCTCGGTCCGGTCGACATTCTCGTCAACAATGCCGGCATCACGCGCGACGGAACCTTCCACAAGATGTCGGCGATGCAGTGGCAGGAAGTCATCAACACGAATCTGAATTCCTGCTTCAACGTGACGCGCCCCGTCATCGACGGCATGCGCGACCGGAAGTGGGGCCGCATCATCCAGATCAGCTCCATCAACGGCCAGAAGGGTCAGTACGGCCAGGCGAACTACGCCGCGTCGAAGGCCGGCATGCATGGCTTCACGATCTCGCTCGCGCAGGAGAACGCGAAGTTCGGCATCACCGTGAACACCGTGTCCCCGGGCTATGTCGCGACCGAGATGGTCATGGCGGTGCCCGAAGAAGTCCGCGCGAAGATTGCGGCGCAGATTCCGGTGGGTCGTCTGGGCAATCCCGACGAGATCGCCTATGCGGTCGGCTTCTTCATTCCGGACGAGGCTGCCTGGGTCACGGGTGCGAATCTGTCGATCAACGGCGGCCACTACATGGGCTGGTAACGCACGCAGCGGAGCGGGGTGAAATGCCCCGCTCTGCCGCTTTGCAGCATACCTAGGCCAAAGGTAATGCTGCGCAGCAATCCGGCTGGTGCGCCGCCGCAAGCCGTGCTAGCTTCGCTGCATGGCACAAGTCCGAGTCATCAAGAAGTACCCGAATCGTCGGCTCTACGACACCGAGATTTCGAGCTACATCACGCTGGAAGAAGTGCGCCAGCTCGTGGTCGACGGCGAAGAATTCGAAGTCCGCGACGCGAAGACCGGTGAAGAACTCACGCGTTCCGTGCTGCTGCAGATCATCGCCGAGCACGAGGAACGCGGCCAGCCGATGTTCACGACCCAGCTGCTGTCGCAGGTGATCCGCTTCTACGGCGATTCGCTGCAGGGTTTCATGGGCGGCTATCTCGAACGCAGCCTGCAGGTCTTCCTCGACCAGCAGCAGCAGTTCCGCAGCCAGCTCAACACGATGATGGGACAGACGCCCTGGTCGATGCTCAACGATCTGACCGAGCGCAACATGGACATGTGGAAATCCCTGCAACAGGGTTTCCTCAATGCCGCGACGAGCACGATGAAGGTCGCCGGCGGCAACAAGGACAAGGACAAGTCCTGATCGCCCGGCGCGGCGAGGCCCGCGCCTTCACAACGATGCGCGCCCACGCCGCTGCTGCGGCGCAATAGCTGCGCGCCTGCAGCATTTTCGGGGGAACCATGAAGCAGCGCATCGCCGTCGTCAGCGGCGGCATCGGCGGACTCGGAACGGAAATCTGCCGCCATCTCGCCGTCGCCGGACACCGCGTCATCGCCGCCGATCTCGGCGTGCGGACCGAACGCATCGCGGCATTCCGCAACGAAGTGGCCGATCTCGGCGACGCGGTCACGTTCGAAGCGCTCGATATCGGCGACTTCGATGCCTGCGCCGGGCTGATCCGGCAGATCGAGGCAGAACACGGCGGCGTGGACGTACTCGTCAATGCCGCCGGCATCACGCGCGACACGACGCTGCGCAAGATGAGCCAGGAGCAGTGGCACAGCGTACTCACCGTGAATCTGGACGGCGTGTTCAACCTGTGCCGCAATGCGATCGAAGGCATGTGCGCGCGAGGCTTCGGCCGCATCGTCAATATCTCGTCGGTCAACGGCCAGACCGGCCAGTTCGGCCAGACGAACTACGCCGCCGCCAAGGCCGGCATGCACGGATTCACGATGGCCCTTGCGCGCGAAGTCGCGCGCAAGGGCGTGACCGTCAACAGCGTGTCGCCGGGCTACTGCGAGACCGCGATGGTCATGCAGATAGCGCCTGAGATCCGCGAACAGATCATTGCGGACGTACCGGTCGGACGCCTCGGCAAACCCTCGGAAATCGCACGCGTCGTCACGTTCCTCGTGGCGCCGGACTCGAGCTTCATCACCGGCGCGAACATTCCGGTGAACGGCGGGTACTTCATGGATTTCTGAAGCACGAGTTCCCGGGGCGCTGCGACGCCACGGCGCCGCACGCCGAGCGCCGCGTCCGGCACTACCAGATCAGGTCCGCCGGCACGTCATCCTCGACCGGCGCATTCGGGTCGACGAGCAGTACGAGCGCTTCGCCCCAAACATTCTTGACCTCTGCACCGACGTCCGAGCCGACGATCAGGTAACGGCCGTTCTGCTGCACGATCGCGAGTTCGCCGCGATTGAGCGCCGCGAGCTGGTCCTGCGTACAGTAGACGCGGCGGATCTTGCCGCCGTGTTCGAAATGCCGGGCGTGCTCCGCGTCGGCGACATTGAGCGCCTTGCCGTTCAACAGCCTCGCGAGCTTGTCCTTGCGTTCGCGCTTCTCGCGCGCCTTCTGCTCCGCTTCGCGCTGCGCGCGCTCGCGTTCTTCGCGCTCGGTGCGAGCGCGCAGCGCATAGGCCTGCGCCAGATCGGGCTCGCCGCCGCCCTGCGGTCTGGCCGGGCCGCCGCGGTGGCCGTCGCCCCGCGCCGGCGGCTTGCCCTGCGGCGGACGAGGCCCCGGCCGCGCATCGCTGCGCGCCGGCTTGCCGCCCGCGCCTTTGGGCTCGGGCTTGGCCTCGGCCTTCAGTTTCTGTACGAGTCCACTCTTCAACAACTGGTCACGCAGGGAATCGGCCATGACGGATCTTCAGGTACGAACGACGGCGAAAGACGGACGGAATCAATAATGCGGCGGCGGCGGCTCGGTCGCCGGATCGTGGCTCAGACTCGAGCGCACGGCGCCGAGTTCGCTGCGCAGGCGGCGGAATTCGTCGCGCATGTCGCCGATCAGGCGATCGTGGCCGGACACGGCGCGGTTGAGCACGGCGACCGTGTCTTCGAGGAAGGCGAAGCGCACTTCGAGCTCGGTCAGGCGTTCTTCGAGGCTTGCGGGCAGGGACATGTCAGACCAGCTTTTCGATCAGGTGGCGGCCGTGGCGCGATCCTACCAGCCCCTGCGTCTCGCGTTCGGCCAGACGCCGGTCGGCTTCGGCCATTTCGGCGACGAGAGACGAAAAATCCGTATGCGGCGTCCAACCGAGTTCGCGCCGGGCGAGCGAGGCGTCGCCGACCAGCGTGTCGACCTCGGCGGGCCGGAAATAGCGCGGGTGGATGCGCACGATCGTCTCGCCGCCGCGCAGACGGCTGCCGGCGAGGCCGCAGCGCACGACGCGCGCGTGTTCCTCGGCGCCCTCCCCGCTGAACTGAAGTTCGAGATCGAGCGAGCGCGCGGCGAGCTCGACGAATTCGCGCACGGTGTGCTGTTGCCCGGTCGCGATCACGTAGTCGCGCGGCGAGGGCTGCTGCAGCATCAGCCACTGCGCCTGCACGTAGTCGCGCGCGTGTCCCCAGTCGCGGCGCGCATCGAGATTGCCCAGGTAGACGCAACTCTGCAGGCCATAGGCGCAGCGTGCGAGGCCGCGTGTGATCTTGCGCGTCACGAACGTCTCGCCGCGCAGCGGCGATTCGTGGTTGAACAGGATGCCGCTGCACGCGTAAAGACCGTAGGCCTCGCGATAGTTCTGTGTGATCCAGTGCGCGTAGAGCTTCGCCACGCCGTAGGGCGAACGCGGGTGGAACGGCGTCGCTTCGGTCTGCGGCGTCTCGCGCACCTGGCCGAAGAGTTCGGAGGTCGAGGCCTGGTAGAACCGCGTCTGCCCCTCGAGGCCGAGAATCCGGATCGCTTCGAGCAGACGCAGCGTGCCGAGCGCATCGGAATTCGCCGTGAATTCGGGTTCTTCGAACGACACCGCGACGTGACTCTGCGCGCCGAGGTTGTAGATCTCGTCGGGGCGTACGAGCTGCACGACGCGCAGCAGGCTCAACGAATCGGTGAGGTCGCCATAGTGCAGATGCACCTTCGGCACGGCCTCGTCGAGTTCGTGATACAGATGATCGATGCGCTCGGAATTGAACGACGACGTGCGTCGCTTGATGCCGTGCACTTCGTAGCCTTTGCCGAGCAGCAGTTCGGCCAGATAGGCGCCGTCCTGGCCGGTGATACCCGTGATCAACGCCCGCTTGGACACGCTGCCCCCACCTTCTCCGGTCGGCACGACTGTCGATGCCTCAATGACGCGCGACGCTGCGGCCGCGACCGATGCCGTAATAGGCGATGCCGGCCGCCTCGACGGTCGCCGGGTCGTAGATGTTGCGGCCGTCGAAGATGACGGCGTGCTTGAGTCGCGCGGCGAGTGCACGGAAATCCGGGCTGCGGAACGCTTTCCACTCGGTGACCACGATCAGCGCATCGGCCCCGTCGAGCGCCTGCTGCGCCTGCTCGCAGATCGTCAGGTCGCCGCGAACGCCGAAAACATGACGCGCTTCCTCGCGTGCTTCCGGATCGTAGGCGCGCACGCGCGCGCCTGCGTTCCAGAGGTGTTCGAGCAGGCGCCGGCTCGGCGCCTCGCGCATGTCGTCGGTGTTCGGCTTGAACGCGAGACCCCAGACCGCGAACGTGCGTCCGCTGAGTTCACCGCCGAAATGCGCCGAGACGAGTTCGAACAGACGATTCTTCTGCGCGTCGTTGACGCGCTCCACCGACTGCAGCAACTGGGCGTCGTAGCCATGCGCGCGCGCGATGCGGTCGAGCGCCTGCACGTCCTTCGGAAAGCACGAACCGCCGTAGCCCGCGCCGGGATAGATGAAGTGATAGCCGATGCGCGGATCCGAACCGATGCCGTGGCGCACGAGCTCGATGTCGGCACCGACGCGCTCGGCGATGTTCGCCATCTCGTTCATGAAGCTGATCTTGGTCGCCAGCATCGCGTTGGCTGCGTACTTGGTCAGCTCGGCCGAGCGCACGTCCATGAGCACGATGCGATCGTGGTTGCGATTGAACGGCGCATAGAGGCGGCGCAGCAGTGCGATGGCCGCCGGGCTGTCGCTGCCGACGACGATGCGGTCGGGGCGCATGCAGTCGTTGACCGCATCGCCTTCCTTGAGGAATTCGGGATTGGAAACGACGTCGAAGCCGATGGAAACGCCGCGTTCGGCCAGCACGGCCGCAATGCATTCGCGCACGCGGTCGGCGGTGCCGACGGGCACAGTCGACTTGTTGACGACGACGCTCGCGGCGCCGAGATGACGGCCGATCGTGCGCGCGACGGCGAGCACGTGGGTCAGGTCCGCGCTGCCGTCCTCGCCCGGCGGCGTGCCGACGGCAATGAAGATGATGTCGCCATGAGCGATCGCCGGCGCCGGATCGGTCGTGAACGCGAGACGGCCTGCGGCATGGTTGGCGACCACGAGTTCTTCGAGACCCGGTTCGTAGATCGGGATCTCGCCGCGGTTCAGACGCGCGATCTTGTCGGCATCGACATCGACGCAGACCACCGTGTTGCCCATTTCCGCCAGACAGGTGCCGGTGACGAGACCGACGTAACCAGTGCCGAAAACGGTAACGTTCATGCGCGGCCAATCCCTGTGAAAACGCGGAATTCTAGCATCGGCGCGCTACCGCGCCGGCAACGAAAAAGGGCGCGGCGATGGCTCGCCGCGCCCCGGATACTGCGATGCGCGAGACGCGCTATTACTTCTTCTCGGCCTTGGCCGGCTCGGCCTTCGGCGCTTCGGCGGCCTTCGGCGCTTCGGCCGGCGGCATGATCTTGATGAGTTCGACGTCGAACGTCAGCATCGCGTTCGGGCCGATCGGACCCGGGCCGTTTTCGCCGTAGGCCAGGTTCGACGGGATGTAGAACTTGTACTTCGAACCGACCGGCATCTGCTGCAGGCCTTCGGTCCAGCCCGGGATCACGCCCTTCAGCGGGAACGTGGCCGGCTCGCCGCGATCGACCGAGCTGTCGAACTTGGTACCGTCGAGCAGCGTGCCGGTGTAGTGCACCTGAACCGTGTCGGTGTCCTTCGGCTTCGGACCCGTGCCGGCCTTGATGACTTCGTACTGCAGGCCCGAGGCGGTCGTCGTCACGCCCTTCTTGCTCTTGTTCTTGGCGAGGAAATCTTCGCCGGCCTTCTTGTTGGTCTCGGCCTTGACCTTTTCTTCCGCGGCGCGCTTGGCCTGCAGCTTGGTCATGAAGTCCTGGCGGACCTTCAGCGCCTCTTCCTGGGTCAGCGCGGTCTTTTCACCCTTGACCGACGCCTGCAGGGCCTGGATCACGACGGCCATGTCGATCTCGTCCTTGATCGACGACAGGCCTTTGCCAACGTCCATGCCGACCATGTAGCTGACCTTGTCCTTTTCGCTCTTGAGCTCCTGGGCGAACGCGCCGCCGGCGGTGCCCAGCGCCGCGACGATGGCGGCAGCCGTCAGGCTCTTCTGCAGAAACTTGCTCATCTATTGCTCCTGGAATGGATTGTGTAGAGCGGCCCGACGGCCGCTTAGGCGCTACGGGGCGGCGTATTGTGGAGACGCGGCGGGTCTAAGGCAAACGTCCGGCGGGGTGCGACCGCGGGTCTGCAGCGAAGTTCCCGGCCATGCGCCGGCGACTTCGGACGAACCGCGAACTCCGCCCGAAAACCATTGCCGGAACGCGGCTGCTAGACTATCCGGATGCTCAGATTCGATTCGGTCGCGTTGCGGCGCGGCAGCAAGCTGCTTTTCGCCGATGCCAGCGTACAGCTTCACGCCGGCTGGCGCGTCGGCGTAACCGGGCGTAACGGCGCGGGCAAATCCAGTCTGTTCGCACTGGTCGCCGGCGAACTCCAGGCGGACTCCGGCGATTTCTCGCGGCCGCGCGACTGGGTACTCGCCCACGTACGCCAGGAAACCCCGGCGCTCGCGCAGAGCGCGGTCGACTACGTACTCGATGGCGACCGCGAATTTCGCGAGATCGAACGGGCACTCGCCGTTGCCGAAGCCGATCACGACGCGCTCGCCCAGGCGCGGCTGCACGAACGCCTGCACGCGATCGGCGGCTACGCGGCCCCCTCGCGCGCCTCTGCGCTGATGCACGGTCTCGGGTTCAAGCCCGGCGAGGAGTCGCGCAGCGTCGCGGAATTCTCCGGCGGCTGGCGCATGCGCCTGAATCTCGCGCAGGCGCTGATGTGCCGCTCGGACCTGCTGCTGCTCGACGAGCCCACGAACCATCTCGACCTCGACGCCGTGTTCTGGCTCGAAGACTGGCTGCGCCGCTACGAAGGCACCTTGCTGCTGATCTCGCACGACCGCGAGTTCATCGACAACGTCGTCAGCCATGTATTGGAGATCGCCGACGAAAAAGTGGAACTTTTCGCCGGCACGCTGTCGGGCTTCGAGCGCAAGCGCGCCGAGCGGCTGGTCCAGCAGCAGCTCCAGTACGAGCGCCAGCAGCGCGAACGCGCGCATCTTCAGAGCTTCGTCGATCGCTTCAAGGCCAAGGCCAGCAAGGCGCGCCAGGCGCAGAGCCGCGTCAAGGCGCTCGAACGCATGGTCGAGATCGCACCGATTCGCGCCGCGTCGTCGATCCGTTTCGAATTCCGCGAACCCGACGCGCTGCCCTACCCGCTCGCGCGTCTCGACGATGCGTCGGCCGGCTATGGTGAACGCACGATCCTCGCCGGCGTGAAATTCGGGCTGGTTCCCGGCGATCGCATCGCGCTGCTTGGCGCCAACGGCGCCGGCAAGTCGACCTTGATCAAGCTGCTGTCGGGTTCGATCGAGAATCGCAGCGGCGAGCGCTTCGAAGCGAAAGGTTTGCGCATCGGCTACTTCGCGCAGCACCAGCTCGAGACGCTGGACCCGAGCGCGAGTGCGGTCGAGCACCTCAAGCGTCTGGACGACAAGCTCGGCGAACAGGCCGCGCGCGATTTCCTCGGCGGCTTCGGCTTTCTGGGCGACCGCGCGCTCGAGCCGGTCGCGCCGTTTTCCGGCGGCGAGAAGGCGCGGCTGTGTCTCGCACTCGTCGTCTGGCAGCGGCCGAACCTGCTGCTGCTCGACGAACCGACCAACCACCTCGATCTCGACATGCGCGAAGCGCTGACCGAAGCGCTGAACGGCTTCGACGGCGCCGTCGTGCTCGTCGCGCACGATCGCGCGCTGATCCGCACTTGCTGCGAAACGCTGCTGTTCGTCGGCGGCGGCCGCGTGCAGCCGTACGAAGGCGACCTCGAAGACTATGCGCGGATCGTGCTGCGCCAGGCGGCGGAAGCCGCAGCGCCCGTCGCTGTCGCCGCAGCCGCGCGCAAGCCCGACCGGCGCGAGCGCGCCGATCAGCGCGCGCGCGAAGCCCCGCTGCGCCGCGAAATCCAGAAACTCGAAAAACGCATGACCGAACTCGGCGACCGCAAGCGCGCGCTGGAAACGGCCCTGCTCGACCCGGCGGTCTACGCCACGCCGGCCAAGGCGGCGGAACTCACTCGCGAGGTCGGCACGGTCGCGAGCGAGTTGAGCCGCGTCGAGGACGAATGGCTGCAGGCGCAGGAATCGCTGGAACGCGCCGCAGCCGATTGACATGCAGCACCGATCCGCACGACGCAACCGACTTCTGATCCGGACACTTTCATGAGCCAACTCATCGCACCGCACGGCGGCCAGCTCGTCGATCTTCTCGTCGCCGAAGCCGAACGCGACACTCTCAAGCACGAGGCCGCGGCGCTGCCGGGCTGGGATCTGAACGCGCGTCAGCTCTGCGACCTCGAACTGCTGATGACCGGCGCGTTCTCGCCGCTGACGGGCTTTCTCGGCCGCGCCGACTACGAGACGGTCTGTCGCGACCTGCGCCTCGCCGACGGCACGCTCTGGCCCATGCCGGTCACGCTCGATGTCGGCCGCGACTTCGTCGACAGACTCGGCGAGCAACGCCGCATCGCGCTGCGCGATCCCGAAGGCGTCACGCTGGCCGTGCTCGAGATCGAGGACATCTGGGAACCCGACCGCGAAGCCGAGGCGCTCGCAGTGTTCGGCACTACCGATCGCAAGCACGCGGGCGTCGCCTGGCTGCTCGAACGTGCCGGCACGGTCTATCTCGGCGGCCGCGTGCGCGGCATCGTGCTGCCGCACCACTACGATTTCCGGCACCTGCGCCTGACGCCGCTCGAAGTCCGCGCGCGCTTCGACAAACTCGGCTGGCGCCGCATCGTCGCGTTCCAGACGCGCAACCCGATGCATCGCGCACACCTGGAGCTCACGTTCCGCGCCGCGCAGATCGCCGAGGCAAACCTGCTGATCCATCCGAGCGTCGGCATGACCAAGCCCGGCGACATCGATCACTACACGCGCGTGCGCTGCTATGAAAAGCTGATCGCGCACTATCCCGAACAGACGACAATGCTTTCGCTGCTGCATCTGGCCATGCGCATGGGCGGACGCGCAGGAACTCGTCGCGAAGCACCAGGCCGAACTCGGCATCGTCATGGTGCCATTCCAGGAAATGCTCTACGTGCAGGAACGCGCGCAATACGCGCCGGCCGACGAGATCAAGCCCGGCGAAACCGTGCTGAACATCTCGGGCACGGAGCTGCGCCGCCGCCTGCACGAAGGCCTCGATATCCCCGAGTGGTTCACCTATCCGGAAGTCGTCGCCGAACTGCGCCGCACGCATCCGGCGCGCCACAAGCAGGGCTTCACCGTGTTCTTCACGGGACTCTCGGGCGCGGGCAAGTCGACGCTCGCCAACGCGCTCA
>CAMLLF010000066.1 GCA_946480705.1 uncultured Lysobacteraceae bacterium
AATTGCCTCACCTTGATCGACCACGACGGCACCACGCACCTGCCGACCGCGTCCAAGCGCGAGCTCGCACGGCAGCTCGTCGACATCGTCGCGCAGCGACTGGAACGCCGCGAAACCGGAGCGGCGCGCCGATGATCGACGTCGAACTGCGAATTCTGGATGCGCGCGTCGGCACGACGATTCCGCTGCCGGCTTATGCAACACCGGGTTCGGCCGGCCTCGACCTGCGTGCCGCGCTGCAGGAGACGCTGGTACTGCACCCGGGACAGTCGGAACTGATCCCGACGGGCATCGCGATCCATATGCGCGACCGCAATTTCTGCGCGGTCATCCTGCCGCGCTCGGGGCTGGGTCATCGCCACGGCATCGTGCTCGGCAATCTCGTCGGCCTCATCGATTCGGACTACCAGGGACCGCTCATGGTCTCGTGCTGGAACCGGTCCGAGCAGGCCTTTACCATCGTGCCTGGGGATCGTATTGCCCAGCTCGTTTTCCTGCCTGTCGCCCATGCAGCTTTCCGTATCGTCGACGCGTTCGATCCGACCGAACGCGGCGACGGGGGCTTTGGTTCTTCGGGCGTTTCCTGATCGGCGCGGGGGAGTTCAGCGGATGAAGAAGAAGCAGGGCGATGCGGCGCGCAACGGAGCGGGCGAGGGCGGCGACAGGCCGGCCGCGTCGCGCCTGAAGCTGCCTGCGCTGGACTGGCGCCGACTGCTGCCGATTTCCGCGGCGACCGTGCTGGCCGCCGCGGCGTTGTTCTTTGCGTGGCAGGTCGTACAGGTCTGGCGCGAGCAGGCGGCCCTGAGCAACCTCGCGCTGCAGCGGCAAGCGCAGTCGCAGAGTCTGGCCGAGGTCATCGGCGGCCTGCGCGAGCGCATTTCCGCGGCGCTGCATTCGCCGGCCGTCATGCAGCCGCTGCAGAGCGGCGACCCGGCGCAGCGCGAAGCGGCCATCGCGGCGCTGCGCGCGGCGATGCCGGAAGTCGTCGAAGTCTATTTTTTCAGCGCCGAACTCAAGGAAGTGCTCGGCTCCGACCTGCGCACGTTCGGCTACGCGAAGGCGGCGCAGCTGATCCAGGCGCAGAGCGGATCGGCCGACGCGCAGTCGGTCGTGATCGGCAAGAACGGCCGCATGATCACGTTCGCCGAAACCGTGAAGGCCGGCACCCAGGACGTCGCCGTCGCCTGGGTCGCGATTCCGATGCAGCCCGTGTTCGATGCGTTTTCCACATCGGATAGCGGCGACGGTCGTCTCGAGCTGCGCCAGGGCACGGGCAACCCCACCGACCTCGTGCTGCTCGGCATCGGCGCCGGCGGCGCTGCCGGACCGGTACCGGATCTCGGGCTGCCGGTCGCCGGCACCGCGTTCCGCGTCGCGCAGCTGCCGCCGCAACTGTTCGTGCTTGTTTCCGACAACCCGTGGCTGCCGCTCGTGCTGGCCTTCGTCTTCGGCATTGCCGCGCTGGTCGCGCTGTGGCTGCGCAAGGTCGGCTGGCACGAAGGCATGGCGGTACTGCGCGGCAAGCTCGTCAAGGGCAAAGCCGAAGAGCCCGAAGTCACGATGGCCGAAGTGCTCCAGGCCGAAGCGCGCCCCGCGCGGACGCCGCGCGCGCCGCCGGCGGGCGGTCCCAAGCCCGCTGCCGCGGCGCCGTCGTCGGCTTCGCGACTGCCGCTCGACCGCAGCATCTTCCGCGCGTACGACATCCGCGGCGTCGTCGGCAAGACGCTGGACCGCGACATCGCGCGGCAGATCGGCCGTGCGATCGGCAGCGAAGGCGTCGAGCGCGGCCTGAGCGAAATCGTCGTCGGCCGCGACGGCCGCCTGTCCGGACCGGATCTCGCGGCGGGCCTGATCGAGGGCCTGCGCCAGGCCGGCATGAACGTGATCGACATCGGCCAGGTGCCGACGCCGCTCGTCTACTACGCGACTTATCAGCTCAACACCGGTTCGGGCATCTCGCTGACCGGCAGCCACAATCCGCCCGACTACAACGGTTTCAAGATCGTGCTCGGCGGCGAAACGCTGGCCGAGCAGGCGATCCAGTCGCTGTACGTGCGTATCGCCGAGAACCGCTTCACGAGCGGCAATGGCACGTTGCAGTCGATGGACGTCAAGGCCGACTACATCGACCGCGTCGTCGGCGACATCCAGGTCGACGGCCGCCTGCGCGTGGTCGTCGACTGCGGCAACGGCGTGCCGGGCCTGATCGCCCCGGCCGTGCTCGAAGGCATCGGCTGCGAGGTCATGCCGCTGTACTGCGACGTCGACGGCGAATTCCCGAATCACCACCCCGATCCGTCGGACCTGCGCAACCTGCGCGACCTGATCCTGACCGTCAAACAGGTCGGCGCCGACCTGGGCCTCGCGTTCGACGGCGACGGCGACCGCCTGGGCGTCGTGACCAAGACCGGGGAAGTGATCTTCCCGGACCGTCTGCTGATGCTGTTCGCGAAGGACGTGCTCGTGCGCAATCCGGGCGCGACGATCATCTACGACGTGAAATGCACGGGCAAGCTGCAGCCGGAAATCCTCAAGCACGGCGGCAGCCCGATCATGTGGAAGACCGGCCATTCGCTGATCAAGGCGAAGATGCGCGAGACCGAAGCCGAACTCGCCGGCGAGATGAGCGGCCACTTCTTCTTCAAGGAACGCTGGTACGGCTTCGACGACGGCATCTACGCCGCGGCACGCCTGCTCGAAATCCTCGCGGGCGACATGGAAGGCCGCGATCCGCAGCAGATCTTCGACAGCCTCGCCAAGGGCACGAGCACGCCCGAACTCAAGATCGAGATGCACGAGGGCGAGCACTATCGCTTCATAGAACGCTTCCGCGAGCGCGCGAGCTTCGAGGGCGCGCGCGTGACGACCATCGACGGCGTGCGCGCCGACTGGCCCGACGGCTGGGGCCTCGTGCGCGCGTCGAACACGACGCCGGTGCTCGTGCTGCGCTTCGACGCCGACAACGAGCAGACGCTGCTGCGCATCCAGGACGTGTTCCGGCGCCAGCTGCTCGCACTCGATCCGAATCTCAAGCTGCCGTTCTGAGACGCCGCACGACGGATGCCGTCGTACGGTGTTTGATCCCTATGGCTGATCGCGAACGCCGGGGGCTGCGGCCGGCGGTTCGTCCGCCGAGCGGCCGACCAGCATGGCCGTGCCGATATCCCTGCCGCCCATCTGGTCCGCAACACGAAGGCAGGTTGTCGGCCGTCGACAAGAACGCGCGGAAGCGGCCGTCCGCGCTGGCGTTGCCGGCATTGCTGGCCGAGACGCCCCCAGCACCGTCGCCGCCGCGGCTCAGCATTGCCACGGTGCCGGCCGGGCGGCCGAGCCGATAGACCGGATCGACGCCGTTCGTCGGTTCGCCCGCGACAGGTGCCGGGCGGCTGTCGAACACGATGTGGCGTCCATCGTCGGACACGCCTGCAGCACCGGGAACGGCAAGCTCGGGCGCATCCTCGCCCGTGTCGATCCTCGCGACGTCTCCTGTTGCGCGGTCGTGAATGAGCAGATGCCGACGGCCGTTTACGTCGCCCGGCACAAGGTTGCCCGCGGTCGACGCGAACAGCACGAAGCGGCCGTTCGGCGACACGCCGAACGGGCCGGTCGACGAACCGTCGGCTCCGATGCGCGCAGCGATATCGGTGCGGGGTGGAGTTTCGCGAGCGGCGGACTTGCCAATGCCGACGCCGTGAGGAGGGTCAGCGCGGCCAGTCCATGGCGCACGCTGCGCGAATCATGAGCATGTCAGCGTGTCCGTTGCATGACCGCTGGGTTGCGCTCGCGTGCGCTATTGGAAGCCGTCGGAAAAGAGCGCGTCGTTGACGCGTGTGATGAAGACGTCGGTCAGGTCGTCGCGCGTGGAAAGAAAGGCGATGTGGCTGCCGTCGGCCGACAGCTGCGGCTGGCTCGTCATCGTGTCTGTCGTCTCGCGCGGGAACCAGGTCAATGTGCGGAACTGACCGCTGTTGCGATCGAGCACGTACAGCTTTGATCTCCGCGCGTCGTCGAACGCGCTGAGACCGCTGTCGAGTTCCCGGTTGATCACCGCCACGAATCGGCCGTCGTCGGAGATCGCCGGGTCGACCGCGGAAATCGAGGGGCTCCCGGCGTGGGAACGAGCGTCGTCGTCCGGCGTTGCGGTCGCGCAGGTACGCCCGCGACACGCTCGATCCGCCGACGGCGACGAAGTTCGTTGCGCTGCTTGTCAGCAACGCGATGCTTCCGCCCTGGGCGAAATCGACGAACGTCGAATCGTGATTGCCCTGTTGGCCCGATGAGCTGACGCTGACGTCCGCCGAGATGCCGCCGCGCGCGTCCTCGAGCGATTGCCACGGACCCGCATTGGCTTCGCTGCCGTCGTCGGCAAGGTTGACGCGCTCGAGCGAGCCGTCATTGGCGTCGTGCAAAAACACGTCGGTGCGGCCGTTGGTATCGCCGCTGACGAGATTGCTGGCCGCCGAGGCGAACAGCACGAAGCGATGGTCGCCGGATCGGGCGAGCAGGTTCGGCGACGGGCCGTTGCCGTCGATGTGGCCGACGATCGTCGTGCGATCGACGAGTTCGATACCCGGGATCGCGGCGCGAACCGGCACTGCGAGCGGCAGCGCCGACGCGATCGCGAGACGGATCGGCAGAGCCTGGATATGCGTTCGGCTAGAGCGAATCAGGAAGGCATGCATCGTGGATTGCCCGTCGGCACCGGTATGGCGCCGCTTCCCCGAGCCCAGACGCCGTTTGAGCAAACCGATGATCACGTCCGCGACGGCGGCGGCCGGTCGCTCGAACCGGCCGGCGAAGATCGCGTGATTTGCGGTGGCCTTCGTTTCCGGGCGCGATCCACGGAGGACGTGTGGCGGCAGTGCTACTGAAAGTCGTCGGCGAACAGCCGGTCCATGAGATCGGTCAGGAATACGTCGGTGAACGCGCCGTTGCCGTCGGCCGGATCGAGATCCGATCGCGTCGAGTTGAACACGACGAAGCGGCCGTCCGCCGAGAAGCGCGGCGCCTCGATTGCGCCGGCTGCTGCCGCGGCGGCGTACCAGGTCAGCGGACGGTAGCTGCCGTCCGCGTCGTCGAACAGGATGAGTTTCGCGCGCCCGCTGTCGTCGAACGCGCTCATGCCGCTGTCGGTCGCCGCAGTGACGAACGCGATGCGCCGGCCGTCCGCCGACAAGGCGGGCCAGTCGCCCGACTTTTCGGCATCGCCCGACAGGGCCAGCACGCGCGTCGCCGCCGCCGAGCGGTCGCGCAGGTAGACGCGTGCACGTGCCGATGTGGCGCCGGCGGCAAAGTTCGTCGAAAGACTCGTGAACACGATGCGCTCGCCGTCGTCGGACACGCCGTAGGGATAGGAACCCCAATCGCCTTGCGCACCGTTCGTCGTGACGCTCGCGCGATAGGTCGTCGCGTTGTCGCGGTCGTGCACGAAGGCATCGGCCTGGTTGTTCGTATCGCCCGCAGCCAGATTCGGTGCTCGGCTCGCATAGGCGACGAAGCGTCCTGATGCGGAAATGCGGACGCTCTGCATGCGCCCGTTCGCCGGATTGAGCGCGGGTTCGCCGGCATCGTTGCGGCTGACGAGCGACGTGGCCGCCGACTGGAGATCGCGGACATAGACCTGACAGCCGCTGATCGAGGTCGACGTCAGGTCGGTCGCGCACGAGGTGAACGCGACGAAACGTCCGTCGGCCGATATGTGCGCGCCTTCGCTCGCGCCATCCGCCGCTCCCTCGTCGGCCGCGATGCTGACGAGTTCGACGAGGCCGCTGGCCAGTGTGTAGCGATAGACCTCGCGCTGCGTGCCCGATGCCGGAGCGGCCAGCGCGCCGCAACTGTCGAAGACCACGAAGCGCGCGTCTGCCGAAAGGGTCGGCTTTGCACTTGCGCACGTGCTCTCGCCGTCGTCGTCCTGCACGCTGACGCGACGTGTCGTACCGCTCTGCCGGTCGCGCACGAACACGTCGGCGGCGCCGTTCGTATCGCCGGCAACGAGATTGCTCGCCTGCGATGCGAAGGCGACGTAGCGGCCGTCGGCGCTGACGCTCGCACTCACGGCATTGCCCGCGCCCTGGAAGCGGTCGTTGCTGTGATCGTTCGCGAAAGGCCCGACCGACGACGGCGGCGTCGTACCGATGGCCTGCACGGTGCCGCTCGCCGTGTCGGCACGAAACAGCTGCGCTTCGCGGCGATCGGGCTCGACGTGGCTGCTCGCGAAGATCAACGCGCTGCCGTCGCCGGCGAGCGCCAGCGACGATTCGGTCGGCGCGAGCTCGGGAGCCGTGTGGCTGTGCACGGCATGCTGGTTCGCGCCTGTGTCGCGAATGTAATAAGTGAACAACTGTGCACCTGCGACACTATCGAGCGCGAGCCAGGCGATGCGCTGTCCGTCGGCCGAGACCGCAGCACATTGGCTGTAGGCGAACTGCCCCGGGGGCTGATCGGCGCTGACGCGCTGCGTCGCCCCCGTCGTCCGGTCGAAACGATAGACGTCCGGCAGGCCGTTCGAATCTGCCGGATCGACCGCGGCCGACGTCGCAAACACCGCGTAGCGACCGTCATGGCTGAGGTTCGTCAGGCTGCAGCCGAGACTGAAGAAGCGAACACCGGGCGTCGGCGACGGTTCGGGGAGCTGCGCGCCCGTCGTCGACACGCTGACGCGTTGCGTCATGCCGGACTGCAGGTCGTGCAGGAACAGGTCTTCGCGAAAATTCGTATCGCCGGCGATCAGGTTTTCCGCCTCCGACAGGAACAGCACGTAACGACCGTCGGCCGAGAGCTGCGGACGGCTGCTGTTGCCGCCGCCCGCCGCGCCACCGGCTGCAACGGACGCGAGGCGCAGCGATCCGTCGTTCGCGTCGTGGACATAGATCTGCTCGTACGGCGACGTGCCGCCGGGCAGGTTGCTCGCCGCCGACGAGAAGACGCTGAAGCGGCCGTCGGCGCTGACGTTGCCGGCGTTGCTGGACGAGACACCCGCGCCGCTGCTGCTGCTGCGGCTCAGCATCGTCACCGTGCCGTTCGATCGGTCGAGGCGATAGACCTGATCGACACCATTCGTCGGTTCGTTCACGAGCGACGCCGAGCGGCTGTCGAACACGACGTAGCGACCGTCGTCGGAGACGCCGGCAGCGCCGAGAACCGCGAGCTCGGGTGCATCTTCGCCCGTGTCTATCCTCGCGACATCTCCCGTTGTGCGATCGTGGACGAACAGATCGCGACGGCCGTTGATGTCGCCCGATACGAGGTTGCCCGCGGTCGACGCGAACAGCACGAAGCGGCCGTTCGGCGAAATACCGAACGGGCCGGTCGATGAGCCGTCGGCTTCGATACGCGCGGCGATATCGGTCAGACTGACGAGTTCCGCCGGTGGCGGACTCGCCAATGCCGATATCGTGAACAGGGCCGAGGTCAGCGCGGCGAGTCCATTGCGCACCAGGTGCGAATCGCGACGACGTCTGCGTGTCCGTTGCATGCTGCTGTGCTCCTCGGTTCTGTCGCTCGGGCGCTATTGGAAGCCGTCGGAAAAGATCGCGTCGTTGATGCGCGTGATGAAGACGTCGGTCATGCCGCCGTTGCCGTCGTCGTCGGTCAGATCGTCGCGGGTGGACAGAAAGGCGATGTGGCTGCCGTCGGCCGACAATTGCGGCAGGCTCGTCATCGTGTCCGTCGTCTTGTGTGGAAACCAGGTCAATGTGCGGAACTGTCCGTCGTGGCGATCGAGCACGTACAGCTTGGATCGCCGGGCGTCGTCGAACGCGCTGAGACCGCTGTTCAGTTCTCGGTTGATCATCGCCACGAATCGGCCGTCTTCGGAGATCGCCGGGTCGACCGCGGAAATCGAGGGGGTGCCCGGCGTGGGAATGAGCGTCGTGGTGCCCGCGTTGCGATCGCGCAGGTACGCTCGCGGGACACTCGATCCGCCGACGGCGGCGAAGTTGGTTGCCGTGCTCGTCAGCAGCGCGATGCTTCCGCCCTGGGCGAAATCGGCGAACGTCGAATCGTGATTGCCCTGCTGGCCCGACGAGCTGACGCTGACGCGTTCTGTCGTTGATGTGAGTCGGTCGAAGACGAAGGCGTCGTAGTGGTTGCTCGTGTCGCCGGCGACGAGGTTGCTCGCGCTGCTGGTGTAGCCGACGAAACGGCCGTTCGCCGACAGGCGCGACGCACTGTAGCTGTTGCCCGTAGCCGGTTCGCCGCTGTTCGAACGACTCACGAGCACGGTGACGCCGGCGGCGACGTCGCGCAGATAGTGCTGGCACAGATTGCCGCCCGAGATCGCGACGAGATCGCGGGCACACGAAAAGAACGCGACGTACTGACCGTCGTCGGATACGTCGGACTCGAAGCTCGCGCTGTCGGCTTGCGCGCCCGAACTGTCCACGCTGATGAGCATGAGCGATCCTCCGACACGGTCGTACCGGTAGATTTCGTTCTGGGTGCCGCTGGCGGGCGACGCGAGTGCACCGCAGCTCGTAAACGTGACGAAGCGGCCATCCGACGACAGCGACGGCTCCACGCTCGCACAAGTGCTTTCGGTGCCGTCGGCGCGCAGGCTGATGCGTTGTGAGGTGCCTGTCAGACGATCGCGTACGAATACGTCGAACACGCCGTTGGTATCGCCGGCAACGAGGTTCTCGGCGACGGACGCGAACGCGACGAAACGTCCGTCGGCGCTGACGGACGGCGCCGTGTAACGGTCGACTTCCCCGTTGGCGTATGCGCCGATCGACCAAGCCGGCGCCGTGCTCGGACGCGACAGCTTGCTCGTCGCGATGTCGAACCGGAACACCTGCAGCAATCGATTGGCGAGCGGAAGCTGCATGCCCGAAAAGAACACCGCCGACGCGTCGCGCGACAGGGACTGTTCCACGCTGGTCGGAGATTGCATCGCGGGCAAGGCGAGCACGGTCGATGTGCCGGCGATCATGTCGCGGAGTACCAGTTGCGTGGGCTCAAAGTGTCCGGGAAAGTACTGAAACAACACCTGTTGGCCGTCGCCGGAAATCGAGGGGGTGCGGTGGATCGCCGTCGGCGTGGTTCCACTGGTGTCCGGGCTGACCAGCGTGGTCGTGCCGCTCAGACGATCGAATCGATAGATGTCGTGCAGAACGTCCGTATCCGACGCCGTCAGCCGCGTGACTGTCGACAGCAACGCAAAGCGGCCGTCCGCGCTGAGGCGATTCAAGCCGGTCTCGTCCGGCCAGATCTGCGGCGGTACCGGCGCCGGAGCGCCCGTGTCGGTGACGCTGACTTGCTGCGTCGTGCCCAGCTGCAGGTCGCGCAGGAAGAAGTCTTCGGTGTTCGGCGTGCCGCCAGGCACGAGACTGTCGCTGAAGGAGGAAAACAGCACGAATCGTCCGTCGTCGGAAATTTCCAGGTTGCGGTCGCCGATGACTGCCGGTGTGCCATCCGTGGTCACGCTGACCGTCACGATCGCGCCGGTGGTCGTATCGATACGGTAGAGCGGCACTGAATAGTCGACATGGTCCGGAAAGTTCGAAGCGCCGGTAATGACGATGGTGTAGCGGCCGTCCGGCGTAGTGGGTCCGGGAATGACGCCACTGTCGGCCGGCTCGCCGTCGGTACCGCGGCTGATCAGCGTCGTCGTGCCGTTGGTCCGGTCTCTCCGGTATAGCTGTGCGAACCCGCCGGTGGATGCCGCAACCAGGTTGGTCGCCCGGCTCTGAAATGTCACGTAGCGACCGTCCGCAGAAACGCCGGCGCGCGTGTGGGGATACAGATCGCGCGTATCGCCGATGGCCTCGCTGCCATCGTTTGCGACATTGACGCGCTCGATCGCGCCCGTGTTCGCGTCGTGCAGAAACAGATCCTCGTTGCCGTTGTGGTCGCCGACCACGAGGTTGCTCGCGCGTGACCAGAACAGCACGAAGCGACCGTCGGGCGACGTGGCTACCGGACCGCTCGAGGAGCCGTTGCTGTCGATATAGGCGGCGATCGTCGTGCGGTCGACGAGTTCGATGCCGGGAATGGCCGCGACCGAGGGCAGGGACAGCGGCAGCAGCGCGATGGCGCAGCGCCGGCCGATGAGAAACGCACAAGACATGGATTGACTCCAGGGATGGATGCCTGCGGCACGGGTCGGCCGCTTCCCTGATGCCTTACGGAGATTTGCCGCCGGCATGATCACGGCGGCGTCCCGGCGGCTCCGGTCGGGCAGCGCGACCGGCGATCCAGGAACGGGTCAGCGCTTCGCGCCGCGCTGCTCGTCGTTGGATTTCTTGATCTGGCGATAGTGCTCGATGTCGCTGACGAGCTGCTTCTCCATCGCGGCGCGGTCGGCCGTGCGGCGTTCGAGGAACGCCTTCTGCTCGGCAAGACCGGAGCGCAGCGTATTGATCTGCTTCTGCACGGCGGCGGGTACGGGCTTGCCGTTGCGTTCCTGCTCGGCGGCATGGACGAGGCGTTCGGCGAGGCTCTTTTCCTGGCTCGCGATGCCGACTTCGGTGGCCTGGATGTTCTGCGTGATCAGGTCGATCTGACCCTGCAGCGATTTGCGCAGGTCGTCTTCGGTCGGATAGGCGGCGAGCATCTGCGCGTCGTTGCGCGCGGCTTCGTCGGCCCGGCGCTTCTCGGCGGCGATCTTGTCGGCGGCGGCCTTCGCGGCGGCGAGTTCTTCTTCGGTCTTGGCGCGTTCGACGCGGCGCACGACGACGCCGTGTTCGTTGACGACTTCATAGCCGAGGCGCGTGGCCTGCGGCGGTACCGAGTCGGAGTAATGCAGGTTGCCGCCTTCGTCGCGCCACTTGTAGCGCAGGCTGCCGTCCGGGCTGACCTCGTATCCCTTGACGATGTTCGGGGTGATC
>CAMLLF010000067.1 GCA_946480705.1 uncultured Lysobacteraceae bacterium
GAGAACCCGCAGGTCGGGTACTACATCGTGACGGTCGGCGAGCAGCGGCACGGCACGCACGAGCGCGACGGCGAAGGCCGACGTCGGCGAGCGAACGCCCGACTGCGTCCTTAGGCGCCCGCACCTTGGCGATGGCGAAGCCGTCGTCGAACTCGATGTAGTCGAGCATCCGGCCGGTGATCAGATGCGCGACCCGCTCGCCCATCTCGGACGCCTGCAGGATCGAGGTCGTGGCGCCGGCGGCGCAGGCCCGGCCGCCAGCGCGTGAACAGCCGGTAGGCCGCGTCGGCTGCGCGATAGAGCGCGTCGAAGCGTTGCAGCGGAGCGACGAGCAGGCGCCAGCCCGGCAGCCGCTGCCACAGGCACAGATGGGCCTGCAGGCCGATGCGCAGACGCCCGTCGCCGTCGCGCACGTGCAGCAGCGCGAGCGCCGCGGCCAGATCGAAGCCGTCGCGCTCGACCGACGGCGCGTCGCTCGCGATGTCGTGCCAGCGGATCGCGGCCTGCGGCGCGAGCCGGCGGTAGGCGGCGACCTCGCGGCGGCAGAGCGGGCAATAGCCGTCGAAGAACACGGTGATGGGTTGCGGGCAGGGCATGGCGACAGTCCGGCGGGGCGATGTCGCCAGCCTCGGACGCGCCGCGATGCGCGCGCTTCCGCAATGACCATTCCGCAGCAGAAATTCCGCCCTTGCGCGTGCGGCCCTGCGCAATCAGCAGGTTACGGATTTCCAGAATGATCGTTATGCAATCGGTGCGGCGCTTGCGCCGGCGTCCGCGGCGCGCTTGCGATAGCGGCCCGGCACCTCGCCGGTGATTTCGCGGAATGCGGCGTAGAAATTGGACTGCGAGGTGAAGCCGACCGACAGGCCGACCGACAGCACCGACGCGTCGGGCTCGGCCAGCAGCAGGCGCTGCGCCGCGGCGACGCGATGCTCGCGCACATGGCGCGAGAAGCCGACGCCGAAAGCCGTGTTGATGAGTTCGGACAACTGGTGCGGCGTCAGCTCCATGAGTTCGGCAAGACTCGCGAGACTCAGGTTTTCGTCGGCGTAGACCTTGTCTTCGGTGAACAGCCGCGCGAGCCGCGCGAGCGCGGCGTCTTTGTCGACGCGCGCGAGCGTCGAATTCGCGTAGGCACTGCGCACCGCGTCGGCGGCGCGGCCGGGCAGGTCGGGATGGCGCAGCAGCAGCCACAGGGCCAGCCAGAAACCCACCGCGATCAGCAGCGCGTAGCCGACGACGTAGGCGCGCTCGCCGACCCAGCTGGCCGCGAGGCCGAGTGCGAGCACGAGCGCGGCGATCGCCGCGAAGCCGGCGAACGCGGCCGCTTCGACGCGGAAATGGCGTCGCTGCGAGCGCAGGCGATGGACCAGCCGCAGCAGCAACAGTGCATGCGCGGTGCCGAATGCGAACGCGAGCGGCACGGCGATGCGGCCCGGCAGGACGAAGGCGAGCGCGAGCGGCGCGTAGTGCAGCGCACGCCACCAGCGAGGCGGCGCCGGCGGCTGCAGTGCGGCCGTGAAGAAGCGATGGAACGCGGCGGCGGCGACGAACAGCAGCGCGACGTAGACCGGCTTGTCGAACAGCGGCGTGCCCTCGAGCAACTGCGCGGCATGCGCGCCCTGCAGGGCCGCGAGACTCGCGAGCAGCACGAGCCCGTGCGCGCGGGCGGTCGCGTCCTGGCCGGTCGGGCCGTAGCCGCCGAGTCCGGCCGCGATCAGCAGCAATGCGCTGCCGACCGAGAAACCGACGGCAAGCACGGTGAGCACGGCAAATACGGTCAGGACGGCGAGCATCGAGCGTGGTCGTGCGCAGACATGGTGCGGAGCATCGCGGCTGGACTCTGGTCGGCGCAAGCGGCGCGCATCGACAATAGCCGGACGAATTCCCGCGGAGCAGCGCCATGCGTGCCGAAGCGTCAGACAGGACCAACGCACACGCCGTCGCGCATGCGCAGTTCACGATACGGCGCAGCTACGCGGCCGCACCGCCGTGGGTGTTCGCGGCCTGGGCCGATCCGGCGATCCGGCAGCGCTGGTTCGTCGCGTCCGACAGCTGGGACGTCTGCGATCACGGCCACGACTTCCGCGTCGGCGGCGTCGAGCACGGCCGCTTCCAGCGTCGCGCGGGCGAGCCGGTCTATGCGAGCGAGGCGATCTATCTCGACATCGTCGCGCCGCGCCGCATCGTCACGGCCTGCACGCTCGCGCGCGACGGCGTGCGCATCGCCGCGACGCTGCTGACCGTGCAGTTCGACGCCGACGGCAGCCGCACGCGCCTCGTGCTGACCGAGCAGGGCGCCTTCCTCGACCGCCACGATTCCTCGCGCGCCCGCGAGCAGGGCTGGCAGCAACTGCTCGACGCGCTCGGGCGCGAGTTCGGCGGCTGACGCGAGAAAAAATCGCGGCGCGTGTCGATTCCGGCCGCGCCGGTTCGACGCCTCTGCAGAGCGCGATGCGCGGACCGGTACACACTGCCGATCGCCGCGGCTCGCGTATCGTTCGTCCACCGCCCTGGAGCCTCGCCATGTCCCTGCATCCGCGCCTGTTCGCCCTGTTCGCCGTCGCCGCGCTGCCGGCCTATGCCGCGCCCGAAAAATACGTGCTCGATCCCGACCACACGTTTCCGAGCCTCGAAATGCCGCACATGGGCCTGTCGGTCTGGCGCGGCAAGTTCAACCGCACGAGCGGCGAGGTTGTGCTCGATCTGGCCGCGCGCCGCGGCACGGTGAAGGTCGAGGTCGACGCGAACAGCATCGACTTCGGTCTGGACTCCATGCACGAACACGCGATCACCGCCGACTGGCTCGACGTCGCGAAGCATCCGAAGCTCGTCTATACCGGCGAGCTGCAGTTCACCGGCGACAAGCCGACCTCGGTCAAGGGCCAGCTCACGCTGCGCGGCGTCACCAGGCCGCTGACGCTCGACATCAAGAGCTTCACCTGCATGGAGCATCCGTATTTCAAGAAGCCGGTCTGCGGCGCCGACGCCGAAGCGCGCCTGGACCGCGGCGACTACGGCATGACGCAGCACACCGACAATGGCATGGGCAAGTTCCTGATCCGCATCCAGGTCGAAGCGTTCAAGGATGCATTGCCGACGATGCCGACGAGCTGAGCGCAGTTGGGTTGAGCCGCAGGCGAAGCCCGACATCGAGGTCGTCCTGCGGGCGAACGCCCAGCGAATGAAGTGGCTCGCGGTGCATTCGAATCGTGCCGCGAGCGCATTCCTCCGACGCGGGTTCTTTGCAGCGGAATCACTTCGATGTTGGGTTTCGCCTGCTCAGCCCAACCTACGAAACCGCGCCGAGCGCATCGCCGAGGCGCTCCACGCCGACGATTTCCATTTCGCCGATACGGGATTTTTTCGGCGCGTTCGCCTTCGGCACGACGGCCTTGAGGAAGCCGTGGGTCGCGGCTTCCTTGAGGCGTTCTTCGCCGTTGGGGACGGGGCGGATCTCGCCGGACAGGCCCACTTCGCCGAAGGCGACGAGCTTGTCGGGCAGGGCGCGGTCGCGGAAGCTCGACAGGATCGCGAACAGGATCGGCAGGTCGGCTGCGGTCTCCTGTACGCGGATGCCGCCGACCACGTTCACGAACACGTCCTGGTCGTAGACCGCCGCGCCGCCGTGGCGGTGCAGCACGGCCAGCAGCATCGCGAGCCGGTTCTGTTCGAGGCCCAGCGCGACGCGTCGCGGGTTCGCGAGCGGCGACTGGTCGACGAGCGCCTGCACCTCGACGAGCAGCGGCCGCGTGCCTTCCCGCGTGACCATGACGGCGCTGCCGGGCGTCGGGCCCGCATGCGCGGACAGAAAGATCGCCGACGGATTCGGCACTTCGCGCAGGCCCTTGTCCGACATCGCGAACACGCCGAGTTCGTTGACCGCGCCGAAGCGGTTCTTGAAGGCGCGCAGCACGCGGAAGCGGCTGCCCGATTCGCCTTCGAAATACAGCACCGCGTCGACCATGTGTTCGAGCACGCGCGGGCCGGCGATGCCGCCTTCCTTCGTCACGTGTCCGACGAGGAACACGCTGACGCCGGTCTCCTTGGCGAAGCGCGTGAGCTTCGCCGCCGATTCGCGCACCTGGCTGACCGAACCCGGCGCGGCGGTCAGCACTTCGGTCCATATCGTCTGGATCGAGTCGACGATGAGCACGCGAGGCTTCTGCGCGGCCGCGTGTTCGATGATGCGTTCGACGCAGGTCTCCGCGAGCGCGCGCAGCGGCGCGAGCGGCAGGCCCAGGCGCTGCGCGCGCGCGGCGACCTGGGCCAGCGATTCTTCGCCGGTGACGTACAGGCCGCTGAGCCGCTCGCCGAGCGCACCGAGCATCTGCAGCAGCAGCGTGGATTTGCCGATGCCCGGATCGCCGCCGATCAGCACGACCGAACCCTCCACGAGCCCGCCGCCGAGCACGCGGTCGAGTTCGCCGATGCCGATCGAGGTGCGTTCCTCGATGTTCTGCGCGACGTCGACGAGCGAGAGCACGCGCGGCGCGGCCGTATCGCCCGCATAGCCGCCGCGCCGCGGTGCGGCAGCTGCCTTGGCCGGCGTCACGACGATTTCGGACAGCGAATTCCAGGCGCCGCAGTCGGTGCACTGGCCCTGCCATTTGGTGTGCTCGCTGCCGCACTCGTTGCAGACATAGGCCGTCTTTGCCTTGGCCATCGACGTCTCCGTGTCAGTCTTCGACGAACAAAACGCGCTTGGTCATGCCGCAGGTCAGATCGTAGGCGATCGTGCCGGCGCGTTCGGCGACGTGTTCGACCGGCAGGCCTCGGCCCCAGAGCAGCACGCGGTCGCCGACGCGCGCCGAGGTCGCGCCGCGCAGGTCGATCGTGACGAGGTCCATCGACACGCGACCCACGATGGCAGCGCTTTGGGTCCCGACGAGAACGGGCGTGCCGACCGCGGCGCTGCGCGGATAGCCGTCGCCGTAGCCGATCGCGATGACGCCGACGTCCATGTCCTCCGGGCATTCATACGTGCCGGCGTAGCCGACGCGCTCGCCGCGCTGCAGCCGGTTGATCGCGATCAGCCGCGTCGACAGGCTCATGGCCGGCGCGAAGCCGAAGTCCTCGCCGGACTTTCCGGCGACGACCGAGAGTCCGTAGAGCAGGCCGCCGGCGCGCACCCAGTCGCCGCGCGCCGCAGGCCAGCCGAGCACGCCGGCCGAGTTCGACAGGCAGCGCTCGCCGGGCAGGCCTTCTGTTGCCGACTGGAATTGTGCAATCTGCGAGGCCGTCGTCGTGTTGTCGAATTCGTCGGACGCGGCGAAGTGCGTCATCAGCACGATGTCGCGCTCGATCGACGGCATGACGTGCAGGCGTTCGAGCACGCCGCGCGCGCGTTCCGGCGCGAAGCCGAGCCGGTGCATGCCGGTGTCGATCTTCAGCCAGACGCGCAGCGGCCGTGCGTCGCGATCGGCCTCGAGCCAGGCGAGCTGCGATTCATGATGGATCACGGCATCGAGGCGCAGGCGGCGCAGTTCAGCGAGGTCGGCCGCTTCGTCCGGCCCCGACAACACGACGATGCGCTGGCGATGACCCGCGGCACGCAGGCGCTGGCCGTCGGCAATCGCGGCGACGCCGAACGCATCCGCTTCGGCGAACGCCCGCGCGACGCGCTCGAGCCCGTGACCGTAGCCGTCGGCCTTGACCACTGCCATGACCTTTGCGCCCGCGCTCAGGCTGCGGATGCGTGCGAGATTCGCGCGCAGGGCATCGAGGTGGATGGCGGCGACGGCGGTGCGGCTCATGAAAGCAGGGGAGAGTGCAGAAGAGTGGGAAAAGAGAGGGGCAGCCGTGAAGCGACTCCGGAAACCGGTGGAGAAGCAGAACAAGCGAATTCAGCGCATCCTGCTCTCACTCGTTTCTCACTCCTCTCCACTCTTTTCTCGCTTCACTCGTAGGACCCGAGATAGTTGTCCGACGCGTAGTTCTCGAACTTCGTGTACTGCCCGAGGAACGTGAGCTTCACGCTGCCGGTCGGACCCGAACGCTGCTTGCCGATGATGATCTCGGCGAGGCCTTTGTCGGGCGAATCCTGGTTGTAGTAGTCGTCGCGGTAAATGAACATGATCACGTCCGCGTCCTGCTCGATAGCGCCGGATTCGCGCAGGTCGGCCATGACGGGGCGCTTGTCCTGGCGTTGTTCCAGCGAGCGGTTGAGCTGCGACAGCGCGATCACGGGCACATTCAGTTCCTTCGCGAGCGCCTTGAGGCTGCGCGAGATTTCTGAAATTTCCGTGGCGCGATTCTCCTTGTTCCCGGGCACCTGCATGAGCTGCAGGTAGTCGATTACGATGAGGCCGAGGTCGTGTTCGCGCTTGAGGCGGCGGCAGCGCGCGCGCAGTTCGCCGGGCGACAGCGCCGGCGTGTCGTCGATGAAGATCTTGGCTTCGGACAGCAGCGTGATCGCGCTCGTGACGCGCGGCCATTCCTCTTCCTGGATGTCGCCGTTGCGCAGGTGCTGCTGGTTGATGCGGCCGACCGAGGAGATCAATCGGAACGCGAGCTGCGAGGCCGACATTTCCATCGAGAACACGGCGACCGCGCGCTTGGTCTTCATCGCGGCGTATTCGGCCATGTTCAGCGAGAACGCGGTCTTGCCCATCGCGGGGCGCGCCGCGACGATGATCAGATCCGACGGCTGCAGGCCGGCGGTCATCTCGTCCAGATCGGTGAAGCCGGTCGGCATGCCCGTGACGGTGCCGCGATTCTCGAAGCGGTGATGCAGGATCGCGAACGCGTCCTTGACCGCGGTGCGCATCGGCACGAAACCCTGGCGGCCGCGCGCACCGGCTTCGGCGATGCGGAATACGCGCTGCTCGGCGCCCTCGAGGATTTCCTGCGTGCTGCGGCCTTCCGGCGCGAAACCATCGCTGACGATCTCGGTGCCGGCGTCGATGAGCTGACGCAGCACCGACTTCTCGCGCACGATGTCGCAGTAGGCAATGATGTTCGCCGCGCTCGGCGTGGTGTTCGCGAGCTGCAGGATGTAGGCGGTGCCGCCGACGAGATCGGCGAGACCCTGCGATTCGAACCATTCGCCGAGCGTGACCGCGTCGCAGGGCATGCCCTTGTTCGACAGTTCCGTGATAGCGCGGAAGATGACGCGATGGTCCTTGCGGTAGAAATCGTCCTCGTTCAGACGATCGGCGACCTTGTCCCAGGCCTCCGGCGACAGCATCAGGCCGCCGAGCACGGCCTGTTCGGCGTCGACCGAATGCGGCGGCACGCGCAGGGAGTCGATGCGTTGGACGGTCTTGCGATCGGGAGAGGCGGCCATGGAAGTCTCGGACGAGAACGGCACGGCGCTCGATTATCAAAGCACCGTCTCAAATTGCTAGACAACAAGCTGTTGATAACAGCGGTATAGGCTGTGCGATTGCGCCGCGCATACGGCGGCGCCCGCACAAAAAGAAACGGGCGCCGCGAGGGCGCCCGTCGTGAAACGATGCAGCGGGGCGATCAGCCGGCCGTGACGACGACCTTGACCGTCGTGTGCACGTCGGCGTGCAGGTGCACGTGCACCTCGAATTCGCCGACGTGACGCAGCGGGCCTTCGCCCATGACGACTTCCGACTTTTCCAGCGGCTTGCCGGCGGCGGTGAACGCTTCGGCGATGTCGCGCGGACCGACCGAGCCGAACAGCTTGCCTTCCGGGCTCGCGTTCGCGCTGATCGTGACGCTGGCGCCTTCGAGAGCGGCCTTGCGCGCTTCGGCGCCCGACAGGACCTGGTTGGCCTTGGCTTCGAATTCCGCACGACGCTGTTCGAACTGGGCGAGGTTGTCGGCGGTGGCCGGCACGGCCTTGCCCTGCGGAACGAGGTAGTTGCGGCCGTAACCCGGCTTCACCTTGACCTTGTCGCCGAGCACGCCGAGGTTCTTCACTTTCTGCAGCAGGATGAGATCCATGAATTTCTCCGATTCGTTAGCACCGGCGGAGCCGATGCAGCGGTGGCTGTCCGAATCGCGATGTCGCTAAACGTCGCGGGACTGAAAAACCTCAGCCCCGGACGAGCCGGGGCTGAGAGCAAAGGCTGAGCCTTAGTGGTTGTCGCAATACGGCAGCAGGGCCAGGAAACGGGCGCGCTGGATCGCGTCGCCGAGCTGGCGCTGGTACTTGGCCTTGGTGCCGGTAATGCGGCTCGGGACGATCTTGCCGGTCTCGCCGATGTACTGGCGCAGCGTGTTCAGATCCTTGTAGTCGATCTCGACCGTGCCTTCGGCGGTGAAGCGGCAGAACTTCTTGCGACGGAAAAACTTGGACATGGTGGGCTCCTGGACTTAGGCCGCTTCGGCGTCGTTGGAATCGGCATTGCCGCCGAAACCGCCTTCATCGTCGTCGCGACGACGGCGATCGCCGCTCTTCTCGTCCTTGGTCTTCATGATGAAGGACTGTTCCGTCACGGCGGCGTCGCGCACCAGGATCAGGTGGCGCAGCACGGCATCGTTGAAACGGAAGCCCGACTCGAGTTCGTTCAGCACGTTCTGGCTGCACTCGATGTTCATCAGGACGTAGTGGGCTTTGGCCAGGTTCTGGATCGGGAACGCGAGCTGGCGGCGGCCCCAGTCTTCCAGACGGTGGATGGCGCCCTTGTCGCCTTCGATCAGCGTCTTGTAACGCTCGATCATGGCGGGCACCTGTTCGCTCTGGTCCGGATGGACCAGGAACACGATTTCGTAGTGACGCATGGAAACTCCTTGTGGATGACGCAGGGCGGATGCCGCTGCGCAGCCTCCCGCGGCGCGGTGAGGCAAGGTCCCCACGCCGGATTGGCGCACGGGGTCGCGGATTCTAGCCGCCGCACCGACGCATGGCAAGTCGTTGAAGCGCAAGCATCCCGGTGTCCGGCGGCCGCGCGGGCCGGCTGGCCAGCCGCGGTGATTTTGGGCACAGTGCGGCGACGCTGTTGCGTGTCGCACGACACGCCGGGGACGGCAGCGTTCGTACCGTGTCGTTTCAGCCAAGAGGGTTCGCCACATGACGACGTCGAATCGCCGCGCCCGCCGCGGCCTGCGCCTGGGCGGCCTCGCCGCCGCATTGCTTGCCGCCCTGTCGGGTGCCGCGAACGCGGAGACCGCCGAGCCGCCGAAGGAAAGCCGGGATGCCGACGACGCGCCGGCGCTGGAAACGGTGACCGTGACCGCGCAGCGCCGCGTCGAGAACATCCAGGACGTGCCGATGGCGATCACGGCCGTGGAGGCCGACAAGCTCGAGATTCTCGCTTCGGGCGGTGACGACATCCGCTTCCTTGCCGGCCGTCTGCCGAGCCTCAACATCGAATCCTCGTTCGGCCGCGCGTTCCCGCGCTTCTACATCCGCGGCCTCGGCAACACCGATTTCGACCTCAACGCCTCGCAGCCGGTGTCGCTGGTCTACGACGGCGTCGTGCAGGAAAACCCGATCCTCAAGGGCTTTCCGCTGTTCGACCTCGATCAGGTCGAAATGGCGCGCGGCCCGCAGGGCACGCTGTTCGGACGCAACTCGCCGGCCGGCGTCATCAAGTTCGAGTCGGCCCGGCCCGAGCGCGAGTTCGGCGGCTACGGCAGCCTGAGCTACGGCCGCTTCGGTACCTCGAATCTTTCCGGTGCCGTGACCGGCGGCGTCGGCGAGAGCGGTGCGCTGCGCCTGTCCGTGCTGCATCAGCGCCGCGAGGACTATGTCGACAACACGCGCAACGGCCCCGGCGAGGATCTCGAAGGCTACCGCGAGAGCGCGGCCCGCCTGCAGTACCTGCTCGCGCCCGACGACGGCTTCGAGGCGCTGTTCAACGTGCATGCGCGCAAGCTCGACGGTACCGCGCGGCTGTTCCGCGCGAACATCATCCGCCAGGGCAGCAATGACTTCGTGCCGGGTTTCCGGCGCGAATTCGTCGCCATCGACGGCCGCAACGAGCAGAACCTCGACCAGATCGGCGCGAACATGCGCCTGCGCTGGGATCTCGGCAGCACGACGCTGCATTCGATCACGGGCTACGAAAGTGTCGACGCATTCAGCCGCGGCGACATCGACGGCGGCTTCGGCGCGGTGTTTCTCGGCGAGGGCAACTACGGTCCGGGGCTGATTCCGTTTCCGGCCGAATCCGCCGACGGCCTGCCGCATCATCGCCAGCTGTCGCAGGAATTCCGCATCGAATCCAACGAATGGGGCCGCTTCGACTGGCAGGCCGGCGTGTTCGGCTTCGACGAGTCGATTTCGGTCGACACCTTCAGCTACGACACTTTCGCGCCGGGCCAGCCGCAGAACGGCTATGCGACGCAGGAGCAGGACAACGAGGCCTGGGCCGTGTTCGCCTCGGGCGACCTCGACGTGACCGAGCGCCTGAAGCTCCGCGGCGGCCTGCGCTACAGCGACGACCGCAAGGAGTTCGTCGCCGAGCGCGTCACCGGCCCATTCGGCCCGCCGATCGCGCCGATCCGCGTCGATCCGAGCGATTCGGACGTGAGCTGGGACCTGAGCGCGGTGTATCAGGCCAACGATCAGGTCAATCTCTATGCGCGCGTCGCCAAGGGCTTCCGCGCGCCGAGCGTGCAGGGCCGCCTGATGTTCGCCGACGCGACCCTGCCGAGCGACGAACTCGTGACCATCGCGAATTCGGAAACCGTGCTGTCGTGGGAAGCCGGGCTCAAGACGCAGCTCTGGGACAACCGCCTGCGCCTGGGCTTCGCGCTGTACCGCTACACGATCGACGATCCGCAGCTGACCGCGGTCGGCGGCAACGCGAACATCGCGCGCCTGGTCAATGCGGACAAGGCGGAAGGGCATGGCGCCGAAC
>CAMLLF010000068.1 GCA_946480705.1 uncultured Lysobacteraceae bacterium
GCACTCGCCCGCTGGCTGCCCGACGCCGGCGGCGGCGAATACCGCTTCGACGTCGAGGCGGCTACGGTCGCCGACGCGCTGGCCGCGGCATTCGCGCGATACCCGCCGCTGCGTGGCTATGTGGTCGACGAGCAGGGCGCCATCCGTCATCACGTCGCCGTCTTCGTCGACGGCGAAGCGCTGCGCGACAAGTCCCTGTCGTCGGCACCGGCACTGACGCCGCGTTCGGAAATCTATCTGCTGCAAGCCCTGTCCGGAGGTTGACCATGAGCGAGCGGTTGCTGGTGTCCACGCGCAAGGGGCTGTTCGCGCTGCACGAGGACGACGAGGACTGGCGCATCGAACGCCATGCGTTTCCGGGCGACAACGTCACGCTCGCGCTGGCCGATGCGCGCGACGGACGCTGGTACGCCGCGCTGAATCTCGGGCATTTCGGCGTGAAGCTGCAGCGCTCGGACGACCGCGGCGCGAGCTGGCAGGAGATCGCCGTGCCGGCCTACCCGCACGGCGAAACCTTCGTGACCGGCGACGGCAAGCCGCCGGTACCGGCGAACCTCAGGCTGCTCTGGTCGCTCGAGGCCGGCGGCGCGGACGAGCCCGGCCGTCTCTGGGCCGGCACGATTCCGGGCGGGCTGTTCCGCTCCGACGACGCGGGTGCGTCCTGGCAGCTCGTCGAGTCGTTGTGGAGAAATCCGAATCGGGAAAAGTGGTTCGGCGGCGGCTACGACGCGCCCGGCATCCATTCGATCTGCGTCGATCCGCGCGATGCGCGGCGCCTGCGCGTCGCCGTGTCCTGTGGCGGCGTCTGGCAGACCGACGACGGCGGCGACACCTGGGCGCTCGCTGCCGACGGCATGTTCGCGACCTACATGCCGCCGGAACTGCGCGACGATCCGAACATCCAGGACCCGCATCGCATGGTGCAGTGCGCCGACGCACCCGACACGCTCTGGGTCCAGCATCACAACGGCGTGTTCGTCAGCCGCGACGGGGCGCGCAGCTGGCAGGACGTGCCGAACGTCCCGCCGTCGGTGTTCGGCTTCGCCGTCGCGGTGCATCCGCACGATCCCGACACGGCCTGGTTCGTGCCGGCGATCAAGGACGAATGCCGCATTCCGGTCGACGCGCAGCTGTCGGTCGCGCGGACGCGCGACGGCGGGCGCAGCTTCGAGAGTCTGCGCGAAGGACTGCCGGCGCAGGCCTACGATCTCGTCTACCGACACGGGCTTGCGATCAATCGCGACGGCAGCCTGCTCGCGATGGCGTCGACGACGGGCGGGCTCTGGCTCAGCGACGATCACGGCGACAGCTGGCGCGCGCTGTCGATGAATCTGCCGCCGGTCTACGCGGTGACGTTCGCCTGACCGGCCGACGCGGGCGCGCCGGACGTCAGTGCGGCGCGGTCAGCCGGCTGCCGTCGGCAAACACGATCTCGGCCGGCTCCCAGAGCAGCGTCAGCCGCTCGGCCGGCACGCCGACGAACGCGCGGTCGTCAGGCTCGGCCGTTCGCATCGCGTTGCCGCAGCGCACGTCGTCGTGCGCGAACGCGTCGAGCGTATCGGCCTGGTCGATCCAGCAATGCGTGCGGCGCCTGCCGGTGTCGTCGAAAACGTCGACGCCGCCCTTGGCCGAGGCGATAGTGCGGCCCGAGACGTTGACGAGCCGATAGCTCACGACGAGCACGCGCCGGCCGTTGTCGGCGGATTTCACGCGGACGTCCGCGGGGAGGCCGAGCGCCTCGTCCTGTGTCAGCAGTTCGCGCGCAACGAGGCGCAGTTCCAGCGCGTCGCGCAGCGGTGCGAGCAGGCGGTCGCGTTCGGCGCGCCGCTGCGCGGCGACGGCGTCGCGCCCGGCCTGCTCGCGCAGGAAGCGCTCCTGCAGTTCGATCGCCTCGCCGAACGTGCGCGCGGTGAACGGAAAGTCCGGGTCGGCCATCGACGCCGGCAGCACGTCGCCGTTGCTGCGCTCGAGATAGCCGAGCACGAGTTCGCGCTCGCGCTCGCCGAGCCGGTCGAGCTGCGGCTGGATCTCCGACAGGTCGTCGACGTCGTACGGCAACCGCGTGCCATAGGGTTTGCGCAGCGCGCCGTAGAGCCCGAGCGCAGCCATCAGCGCCGCGAGGATCAGCAACCGCGTGCCGAGGCTCATGCGCGCGGCTCCGCCTTGCGCCCGGCCCGCTGCACGAGCAGCGCGAGCGTGCCGGCGACGAGGCCCCAGAACGCCGACTTGATGCCGAACAGCGTGATGCCCGACGCCGTCACGAGAAACGTCAGCAGCGCGGCTTCGCGTTCGCGCTCGTCGGCCAGCGCGGCGGCGAGGCCGTTGCCGATCGTGCCGAGCAGCGCGAGGCCGGCGATGACGACGACGAGTTCGCGCGGAAACGCCGCGAACACTGCGGCCACGGTCGCGCCGAACACGCCGACGAGGCAATAGAACACGCCCGCGGCGACGGCGGCGACATAGCGCCGCGACGGATCCTCGTGCGCCTCGCGGCCCATGCAGATCGCCGCGGTGATCGCCGCGAGATTCAGCGCGAAGGCGCCGAACGGCGCGAGCACGAGGTTGGTCGCGCCGGTCCAGCCGACGACCGGCGAGATCGGCGCGGAATAACCCGAGGCCCGCATGACGGCGACGCCGGGCACGTTCTGCGAGGCCATGGTCACGAGGAACAGCGGAATCGCGACGCTGACGATCGCGTTGAGGGTGAATGCCGGCGTGACCCAGACCGGCGCGGCGACTTCGAGCTTCACCGACTGCCAGTCGAGCAGTCCCTGCACCGCCGCGATCGCGATGCCGACGGCGAGCGTCGCGACGACCGCATAGCGCGGCTGCCAGCGCCGGAGCAGCACATAGGCGGCGAGCATCGCGAGCGCGAGTCCGAAGCGCGTCTCGAGCGCGACGAACGCATCGAGGCCGAAGCGCAGCAGCACGCCGGCGAGCATGCCCGAGGCGACGCCGACCGGCACGCGGTTGATCAGCCGCTCGAATACGCCGGAAAAGCCGGCTACCGCGATCAGGAACGCCGACACGACGAACGCGCCGGTCGCCTGCTCGATGCCGAGTCCCGCGGCGCCGGCCGTCAGCATCGCCGCGCCCGGCGTCGACCAGGCCGTGACGACGGGCACCCGGTAGCGCAGCGACAGCGCGATGCAGGTCACCCCCATGCCGAGCCCCAGCGCCCACATCCATGACGCGAGCTGCTCGGCGGTCGCGCCGGCCGCCTGCGCGGCCTGGAACACGATCGCCGCGGAACTCGTGAAGCCGACGAGCACGGTGACGAAGCCGGCGACGACGGCGGGCAGCGACACGTCGCGCCAGAAGGACCGCGGCGCGGCGAGGGACGTTTCGGTGGCGGACATGGCGACGGGCCGACGGACGAAACCGGCAGCGTAGGCGCGATCGCGGTGCGACGGAAGTGGCGTGGCGGCGTGCGTCGCAGCGCGCGCGCCGCCACGCCGAAGATTTTTTCCGCCGCGTGATCGATCGCGGCACTCCGGTTCGAGTCAGGGCGCACGGCCGCCTGCAGACGCATCGGCCGCGCCTGGATCCGGCATCGACGCCGGGTCCCTCCACGGCCCGCGGGCCATTGATTCGAGGGAGAGTCGAAAGTGAACAAAGCTGCTTGTTCCACCATCCGTCGCGCCATCGTGCGCAGCCTCGCCGTCGCCGGCCTCGCGCTGGCCGCCTCGGTACAGGCGCAGACCGTGATGCCGCCGGTGACGGTGACCGCGCCGACCACCGGCGGCGGCACCGTGATCTGCAGCGGCAACGGCTGCGCGATGATGCTGCAGATGATGCAGTCGCAGGCCTACTACGAGCTGCACGACCAGATGCCGCCGCTCGGCGAGGAGAGCAACACGCCGATCGACCGCAATACGTTCTGCGGCAACCTGCGCAGCCAGAAGCCCGAAGGCTGCGGCGCGAGCCCGCCGCCCGCGCCGCTCGTGAACATCTCGTTCGACGCGTTCGCGAACTCCTTCGGCAACGGCTGCGGCGACGGCAGCTGGGCCGGCGACATCGCCGACCTGATTGCCGGCACGCTCGTCGACCATTACTCCGGCGATCCGAACCGGCCGATGTCGGGCATCAACTTCACCGGCGCCTGCAACGTCCACGACGCCTGCTACGCGGGCCAGGGCGACCGCGGCGGCTGCGACGGCGGCTTCTACACGCAGCTCTCCGGCGTCTGCAGCGCGCAGAGCGGCGAAGTGCGCGACATCTGCAACGGCTTCGCGCACGCGTATTCGGCGGCGGTGAGCCTCGGCGGCCAGGACGCCTACGACCAGGCCGGACAGGCATACCAGTGCGCGCTGTGGCACGACAACATGGACGACAACTCGTGTCCGCGCTGATGCGGCGCCTTGGCGCCGGCGCGCTCGTCGCGGCGATCGCCGCCGCTGTGGCCGGCTTTGCCGGCCGCGATGCCGCCGACGTTGCGGATGCCGCCTCTGTCCCGGCGCGACTCGACGAACGCGATGCGCAGCGCACACCGGTATCGCGCGCGACTCGTCCGGTCGATCTGCGTGACGCCGTGCGCGATGTCGCGCTGTGGCCGCTGCCCGCGGATGCGCATCTGCCGGGCGTCACGCGCAGCCGGCTGTCATCGAGCCTCGAGGACTGGATCGCGGGCCTGCCGGCAGCCGACCAGGAGCGCGCGCGGCGCTATGCGGCGCGCTATTCGCCGGCCTACGAGATCGACGACAAGGCGGTGCAGGCCTGGCTGCTCGACCGCGGCTTTCCGAGCATCGAGGAGTTCGCCGCGTTCGACTACGCGCGCGATGCGGCCGGCTGCACGCCGCAGAACTGCGCGAATCCGAAGATCGCGGCGCTGTCGGCCGATCACTTCATCGCGCAATTGGAGCAGGCGCTGCCACCGGCCGGTGCCGGCGGCGATCGCGTGCTCGGCGGTCTCGACGACGCGGCGCGGCGCGCGGCGGCGCAGTCGTACCTGCAGGCCGGGCTCTACGTCGATCGCGTGCGCAAGAGCGGCAACGTGCTGTTCGCGGCGTATCTCGACCTGCGCCGCGAGCAGGCCTTCGGGCACGACGCGCGCGCCGGGGCGAACCGCCTGTTCATCGCGGCCTGCGGCGATACGCGCATGCGGCTCGACCAGGGCCAGGCGACGCTCGCGGCCGCGCTGCTGCAGAACGCCTACGGTTCGCCGTGCAACAACGTCGGCAAGCCTGCGTTTCCATCGGTCTCGCCCGCGTTCGCCGCACGTCCGTGAAAGCAACACCGCCGCCAGGGACGGCGGCGGTGTCTTTGCCTCCGGCGAGTCGCCGACGGATCAGGGATCGATCAGGAAGCTGCAGTTGATCGAGACCGTCGTCGTCGTGCTGAGGCCGTAGGGCGAGGTCACGGTCACCGAAATCTGATTGCCCGAATTGGCGAGGCAGCGCACGTCGGCGTAGTCGCCGTGGCGCGAACTCGTGAACTGCACCTCCCCGATCGCATCCCACTCGTAGGCGAGCTCGCCGCGCTTGGGCCAGGCGTCGCAGAAATAGCCGGAGTTCACGTAGTCGAACTGGCAGACGATTTCGGTGAACTGCGGCGGCGGCGGATCGGACGCGCCGAGAATGACGAGACCCTTTCCGCTGGTACAGCTGCCGTCGAGGACGACGGGACAGTACTTGTCGACACTGCCCGGCGGGCAGGTCGCGGTGTCGAGATCGGGATCGCAGAGCGTCTGGGCCGCGACCGGCGCGGCGAACGCAGCGGCGCAAAGCGCCACGAGAACGGGATGAACACGCACGAGAATTCTCCGAATGGGCAAATGCCGGATCTGCGCGGGACGGGCGCCGGCCCGGGTTACTCGAAGCGGCGCGGACTCATCGATCACGCGTCCGGTCACGGCGGCTGCGCCAGCAGCGCGGCGGCGCTCGCGCAGTCCGCGCGCGCGGCCTTCGCAGTGCAGTCCGCGTCGGCATGACTGCGGCGCAGGAGGTCCAGATAGTCGCGGCGGTTGTCCGGCCGCGCGATCGCGAAACCGCCGAGCGCGGCCGGCGTGGTCAACAGCGCGAGCGCCGCTGCGGGTTGTGCATCGGTCAGCAGCAGGCGCGCATAGCCCAGGCGGAACAGCACGACGGCATTGCTCCGCGTGCCGAAGCGTTCCTCGGCCGCGGCAACCGTGTCGCGATATAGCGCGAGCGCTTCGGCGCGGCGCGCCGCATCGGGCGCGAGCATCTCGGCGAGGTTGTAGCTCGCGCGCAGGGTGTTCGGGTGCGTCGCGCCGATGCTCGCGCGATACACGGCCACGGCGTCGCGATACGACGCGATCGCCTCGTCGCGGCGCGACAGGCCGGCCTGCACGTTGCCGAGCACCATCGCCGCGCGTGCCGCGAACGGACTCTGCGCACCGTAGGCGGCGACCGCGTCGGCGCGGACAGCGGACGCGTCGCGCAGTGCCTCGTCGTGGCGGGCGAGCTGGCGCAGCGCAATGACGCGCTGCAGCCGCGTCTGCGTGATGCGCGGATGCGAGGCGTCGAGCCGCGCGCGCTGCCAGGCCAGCGTCGCATCGAGTACCGCGAGCCCGTCGTTCGCCTTGCCGTTCTGGCCCAGCAGTTCGGCCAGCCGCAGGCGCGCGAGATTCGCCCACTCGTCCGCGGGGCCTCGCGCGTCGAGCGCCGCGATGGCCGAACGCAGCGTGTCGGCAGCCGCGTCGGCGGCGCCGTCGTGGGCGAGCACGCTCGCCTTCACGACCTGCCATTCCGGCGTCGTCGCGAGCCCGATCGCAGAGGCGGCCTGCAACGCCTCGCCGGCGCGGTCGTATTCGCCGGCCGCGAACAGCGCCCGCGCGCGCAGCACCTGCAGTTCGTAGCGTTCGCGCGCCGTGAGGTCGCCGCGCTGCGCGGCCTGCGCGGCGCGCTCGAACAGCGCCGCCGCTTCGGTCGACAGGCCCAGCGACAACTGCACTTCGGCCAGGCTGCCGGCGAGGCTCGCATAGAGTTCGGGCTGCGTCCCGAAGCGCTGCTCCAGCGCCGGCCGCGCCGCATCGAGCACTGCGCGCACGGTGACCGATTCGCCGGCAACGCGCGCCGGGTCGGCCGACAGGAAGGCGGCGCGCAGCAGACCGAGCGCCTCCTGCGCGCGATCGCGCTCGCGCGCCGCGGCGACGTTGCGCGCAAACAGCGCGGCGAGCACGCCCGCGAGCGCGACGGCGAGCAGCGCGCCGAGCGCGCAGCTCACGCGATGCCGCGCGACGAACTTGCGCAGGCGATAGAAGCGCTGGCCGTCGTTCGCACGGATCGGCCGCTGCGCGAGAAAGTTCGCGATGTCCTCGTCGAGCTGCTCGACGTTGGCGTAGCGCGCGGCCGGCTCCTTGCGCAGACAGCGCTGCACGATGCGCTCGATATCCCCGGCCAGCCGGCGCTGCAGCTCGGCGGTGCTGCCGAGGCCGCGACGCGCGGCGACGGCTGCATCGGCACCGGCGCAGCGCCGCGCCATAGGCGGCGGCGGCACGTGCAGGATCTGCGTTTCCAGTGCGGCCGCGCTGACGCCCTCGAGCGCGAACGGCGGCAGCCCGCACAGCAGTTCGTAGAGCAGGCCGCCGAGCGCATAGATGTCGCAGGCCACGCTGATCGGGTCGCCGCGCAGCTGCTCCGGCGCCGCATTGCTGAAGCTCAGGTAGCGCTCGCGCGTCGCGGTCGCTTCGAGATCGTCGTCGAGCGTCCGCGCGATGCCGAAGTCGAGCAGCCGGATCTGTCCGCCGGCGTCGACGAGCACATTGCCGGCCTTGATGTCGCGATGCACGACGAGATGCCGGTGCGCATGCGCAATCGCGGCGAGCACCTGGCGAAACAGCTGCAGCCGCTCGTCCAGACGCAGGCCGCGGCGATCGGCGTAGCCGAGCAGTTCCTGGCCATCGACGAATTCCATGACCGCGTACGGCGTACCGTCGGCGAGCGCGCCGGCGTCGAGCAGCCGGCAGATGCCGGGATGATTCAGCGCCGCGAGCAGGCGGCGCTCCGCCGAGAAGCGCCGCAGCAGCGACGGATCGACGAGCTCCTGGCGCAGCAGCTTGATCGCGACGTCCTGGCGGAAATCCTCGGTCACGCGTTCGGCGCGAAACACGCGGCCCATGCCGCCGACGCCGATCTGCGCGAGCAGCGTGTACGGGCCGATGCGCGCGCCTTCGCCGAGCAGCCCGGGCACGGCAGCGGCGGCACGTGCCGCCAGGTCGCCGAACTGCGCGGCAGTATCGCGCGCAGCCAGGCGATGTTCCTGGCGCAGCAGCCCACGCACGGCAGCCGCGGTCTGCGGATCGTCGGCGCAGGCGCGCGCGACGAACGCATCGCGTTCGCCTTCGGGCAGATCCATCGCGTCGTCGAACAATTGCTGCATGCGCGCGAACGCGCGCTGCTCCGCATCCATCACTCGGCTCCGCCGCCGTCGCCGGTCTCGAGCTGTGCGGCCATCCAGACGCGCGCGAACCGCCACTGGCGTCCCACCGTCGCGGTCGACGAACCGCAGACCTCGGCGATCTGCTCGACGCTGAGCCCGGAGAACAGGCGCAGCTCGACGACGCGCGCCGATGCCGGATCCTTGACCGCGAGCTGCGTCAGGGCCTGATCGACGGCGAGCCAGTCGACGAGATCGCCGGCGCCGGCGATCGCATCGGAATCGGGGTGATCCAGCGCGACGAAACGCACGTCGCCGCCGTGCTTCTCGCTCATGCGCTGGCGGATATGGTCGATCAGCACGCGGCGCAGGACCGTCGCGGCGATCGCGTAGAAGTGCTCGCGGTTCTGCCAGTCGACGCTGCGCTGGTCGGCGATGCGCTCGTAGGCGTCGCTGACGAGCTCGGTAGGCCGCAGCGTCAGCACGCCGCCGCGCCCGAGCACCTGGCCGCGCGCGATGTCGCGCAGCACCGGGTAGATCAGGCTCGCGAGCTGGTTCTCGACGCTGCGGTCGCCGTTTTTCCACTGCGCGAGCAGCGCCGTGATCGTTGGAGCCGGACTGACACTCATGCTGAGCGATCCCCCTTGCCGTGACTCGCCGTGCCGCGACGCCGGCGTTCGCTGCCGCGCACCCTCCCGGTATGCGGCGCCCCGTCTGCGGACGGCGCATCCTAAGCCGCACGGATGGCCGCGTCACGCCGGCGGCGGCCGGGCGCGGCCAGGCGGCATCCCGCGCACGGCGGAAGCGGCGAGCGGGATTTGTGCTGCGGCTCGGGGAGCCGTCCGCTGCCGGCGGCTGCGGCGACGCAGCACGACACGTTCATAAATATAGTTGTTGTCTTTGCTGCACGAATTCACTGCCGGCGGCGGTCGGGTACTCCGCATCGGCGGTTCAGTCCGCATCGCGTGACGGCGCGTGCAAACAAAGGTATTGACCTAAGTTTTGGAACGCCCGATAGTAAGGCACATGCCTAACCAATCAATGCAGCTCAACCAGGTCTTCCAGGCGCTCGCCGATCCCACGCGCCGCGCCGTGCTCGAGCGACTGGGCAGCGGGCCGGCGACGACGAGCGAGCTCGCGCTGCCGTTCAAGATGGCCCTGCCCTCGTTCTCGCAGCACCTGGCCATGCTCGAACACTGCGGCCTCGTGCAGTCGAGCAAGCAGGGCCGCGCCCGCACCTACCGCCTCGTGCCGCGCCGGCTCAAGGCGGCCGAAACCTGGATGACGCGCCAGCGCGCGCTCTGGGAAAAACGCCTCGACCAGCTCGATGCCTACCTCAAGGAGTCTTCGTGATGACTGCTCATTTCTCCGCGTTCGATCCGCGCCGCGACCTCGTGCTACAGCGCGACATTGCCGTGCCGCGCGACCGCGTCTGGGCCGCCTGGACCGAACCCGAACGCCTCAAGCGCTGGTTCACGCCGGCGCCGTGGCAGACCGTCGACGTCGAGGTCGACCTGCGCCCCGGCGGCATCTTCCGCACGGTCATGCGCTCGCCCGAGGGCGTCGATCAGCCGCCGAATCTCGGCTGCTACCTCGATATCGTGCCCGGCGAGCGGCTGGTCTGGACCTCGCTGATGGAGCCCGGCTACCGCCCGGCCGCACCGGTCGCCGACGGCGGCTGCCACGGCCTGCAGTTCACCGCCGTGATCACGCTGCAGGACCATGCCGGCGGCACGCGCTACCGCGCACTCGTCATGCATCCGGACGAAGACAGCGCGCGGCGGCACGAGGAAATGGGCTTCAGCGAAGGCTGGGGCACGACGCTCGACCAGCTCGTGGCGCTGTACGGCGGACCCCGCAGCTGACGCCGGGCTCGCGCGCTGCGTGAGTATTTTTCCGTCTTTTCTACAAAGGTTATTCCTGCGGTTTTATTGCATTTCCGCTATTCCCCTCGTTCACTCCTGCGCACGGCGCGCCTACCATGGCGACGCTGCCCGCAGGCAGCGCTGCTCCGACACGCGCGGCGTTCGCGGCCTGGTCCGCGGCGCCGCGCATCGCCCCGGCTGACCGAGGACTACCGCATGCACGCGTACCGTTTCGGCACGTTCGCCACCCTGTTCGGTTCCATCCTGCTGCTCGCCGGCTGCGCCGCCTCGACCGCGCCGCGCGGCGGTGCGGCGCGCGCGGGCGCCGCGCCGCCCGACGTCATCATCGTCGACACGAACGTCGTCACGCTGGCCGCGTCGCCTGCACCGGCAACCGCGCAGGCGCTCGCGATCACCGCCGGCCGCATTACCGCGATCGGCACGAGCGCGCAGATCCGCGCACTCGCCGGCCCCGGCACGCAGACCTACGTGCCGCCGCCCGGCACGTCGCTGCTGCCGGGATTCATCGATCCGCACTCGCACATGTCGGCCGTCGGCTTCTACAGCGACACGG
>CAMLLF010000069.1 GCA_946480705.1 uncultured Lysobacteraceae bacterium
CAATGCGACCAGCGTGCTGCTGCGCCAGACCGAGGACCGCACGAAGATTTCCGACGGCGTCCAGGACGAACAGCAGGCGCGCTTCACCGAACTGCGCTGGACCGAGAACCAGCTGTTCGCGCAGCAGCTCGGCGGCAACCATGTGTTTCCGGGCGCGCACGATCTGTCGGTCGACTGGCAGTACACCTGGGCCCGCGCGAACCGCGACGAGCCCGACACGCGCCGCTACCGCTACGACCGCGCGCTCGACGGTTCGCTGTCGTTCTCGCAGCGCTCGGACTCGAACCAGATGACCTGGGCCGAACTCGCCGACTACCAGCGCGACCTGACGCTGAAGGGCAAGCTGCCCTTCGATTTCGACTCCGCCACGCTGGACCTGTCCTTCGGCGGCGAGCGCATGGAGCGCAGCCGCGACGCGAGTCTGCGCAGTTTCTCCTTCAGCGCCGCAGGGCCGCTCGCGCGCGATCCGGCCGTGCTCGCGCTGCCGATCGACGAAGTGCTGAGCCCTGGCCACATCGGCGAGGACGGCTTCGTACTGACCGAGTCGACGCTGCCGACCGACAATTATTTCGCGCGCCAGGACCTGACCGCGTTCTTCCTCGGCCTCGATGCGACCATTGCGCAGAAGTATCGCATTGCACTCGGCGCGCGCCGCGAGAAGAACGACCAGGCCGTCACGACCTTCTCGCTGTCCAACCCCGATGCGCCGCCGGTCGTCGCCGGCGAGGACACGCGCTCGACGCTGCCCGCCGCGGCGTTCACGTGGTCCTACAGCGACGACGCGCAAGTGCGTGCGAGCTACTCCAAGACGCTGTCGCGTCCCGATTTCCGCGAGCTGTCGCCGGCGCCGTACCTCGATCCGCTGCTCGACGTCCAGGTCGTCGGCAATCCGGAACTCGTCTCGGCGAGCATCCGCAACTACGACCTGCGCTGGGAGTACTACTTCTCGCCGGTCGAAACCATCTCGATCGGCGCATTCCTCAAGGAATTCGAGAATCCGATCGAGAAGACGCGCCTGCCCGGCAGCGGCGTCCTGCTGAGCCTCGACAACGCGCAGTCCGCGCGCAACTACGGTGTCGAGTTCGACGTGTCCAAGGGGCTCGAATTCGTCGCCGACTGGCCGGGTTTCCGCCACATCCACGGCGACTGGGCGAACTGGTCGGTCGGCTTCAACTACGCGCGCATCAAATCCAGGATCCAGCTCGATCCGCTCGACGCGAGTTTCCAGACCAACCTGAATCGGCCGATGCAGGGCCAGTCGCCGTACGTCGCGAACCTGCAGATCGGCCATCAGGCCGGCGACGGCTCCAGCGAAGCCACGCTCCTCTACAACGTGTCGGGCCGGCGCATCGCCGCGGTCGGCGTCGCAGGTCAGCCGGACATTTACGAGGAAGCCTTCCGCCAGCTCGATTTCCAATACCGCCGCGCGCTCGGCGAGGACTGGTCGATGAAGCTGCGGCTGCGCAACCTGCTCGATCCGGCCGTGCGCTACACGCAGGGTCCGGAAACCACGCGCGATTTCAAGAAGGGCCGCGCGCTGATGCTGACCTTCGAGTGGAAACCGCAGTGAAAAATGAGCCCTCTCCCCCGTGCCCGCTCGGGGGAGAGAGCGCAAACGCATGCTGACTTCGAAGCGTCATCCTTCCGCACAAAGACCGTCATCGCCGCCCGCTACTTTTTTGCGACTACCGCGCCGTAGGGCGTTCCGTCCGTGCAAACAGAGGGTTGAAACGATGCGATTCCCGATCTCCAAGCTGAGCGCGCTGGCAGGCGCTCTCGCTGCCGCGCTGCTCGCGGCGCCGGCCGCCAATGCCGCGATCCGCTTCTCCGAAGCGACCGACGGCCTGTATTCCGATGCGACGCACGGCGGCCGCGGCTGGGTCGTCGATTACATCCCGCGCAAGGACGGCAGCGGCATCCTGTATCTCTACGGCGCCGCCTACGACGAAACCGGCAAGCAGGCCTGGATCACGTCGAACGTCGAGATCAAGGAATTCGAGTTCAAGAAGACCGACGTGCCGATGGCGATGCCGACCGGCGGTCGTTTCGGCGACACCTGGCCGGGCACCGTGAATCCGGTCGTCAATGGCAAGCTCGACATCGAACTGCTGAGCTGCGGCGAACTCAAGATCACGGTCAAGCCGGACGCCTCGACGGGCCTGCCGACCTCGACCCAGACGCTCGTCGCGAGCGCCGACTACGTCGGTTCGCTGGGTGTGCCGGCGGTCAATGAACAGTGCGTGCAGAAGCGCAAGTTCACGAGCTGCCCAACCGGCAGCACGCTGGTCGCCGACCGTACCTGCCAGATCACCGGCACGATCGGCACGAACATGACGCTGACGAACGAGACGACCTGGGTGCTCAAGGGTCTCGTCAAGGTCGGCAGCGACAACAGCGCGCGGGTCAAGCTCAACATCGAACCGGGTACGCTGATCACGGGTTCGGGCCAGGCCGCGGACTATCTCTACGTCGAGCCGGGCTCGCAGATCTTCGCGCAGGGCCTGCCGCACGCGCCGATCATCTTCACGAGCCCGGCCGACGGCGTCGGCACGACCGCGCCGAAGCCCGGCGACTGGGGCGGCGTGGTCGTCTCCGGCAATGCGCCGAACAACAAGTGCGCCGCTGCGCCGTTCGACTGCCGCAGCGAATTCGATCCGACCCTGCGCTACGGCGGCAACAATGCGCACGAGAGTTCGGGCGTGATCCAGTACGTCCAGTCGCGCTACGCCGGCTATATTTTCCAGACCGGTCGCGAAGTGAACTCTTTCACGTTCCAGTCCGTCGGTGACGGCACCGTCGTCGACCATGTGCAGGCTTTCCGCGGCAAGGACGACGGCTTCGAGTTCTTCGGCGGCAACGTCAACGTGAAGTACGCGATCGTCACCGAAGCCGGCGACGACGGCCTCGACTGGGACGAAGGCTACAACGGCAACATCCAGTACGTGCTGCTGCAGCACGGCGCGGGCCTCGGCGAAGACAACGGCATCGAAGCGTCGAATCAGAATGCCAACCAGGATGCGACGCCGCGCGCGATGCCGACGGTTTCGAACCTGACCTTCATCGGCAACGGCAACGGCGGCTACGGCGTCTACCTGAAGGAAGGTACCGGCGGCCGCATCAAGAACTCCGTCATCACCGGCTTCAAGAACGGCTGTGTCTACCTGACCAACGGCCCGACCTGGACCTCGGCCGGCACGCCGACCGCGCTCAGCGGCAACCTGACGATGGACCACAACCTCGTCTCCTGCACGACGAACTTCAACCAGGGTTCGGGTTCGCCGTGGACCACGGAAGCGTTCTACAACGCGCAGAGCGGCAACAAGGTCGGCGAACCGCTGCTGCAGGGCTTCCTGCCGAAGGCCGGCTCGCCGCTGCTCGACGGCGGTGCGTCCGCCACCAGCGTCTGGTTTGCGCCGGTCTCCTACATCGGCGCGTTCCGCGACGCGAATGACGACTGGACCCGCGGCTGGGCCTACAACCTGACGCGCTGATTTCGCACGGAGCTTCACAGCACAAGGACGTGCCGCAGGGACGCGGACACCATAAAGGACCGGCCTGGCGTGCGGGATGCGCACGGCGCGCCGCGGTGCAGGGAAGCGCCGATCTTTTTGAACGCGAAAGGGCGCGGATCACCGCGCCCTTTCGCATTTCTGCCGCCGGCTCAATGCATGGCCGGGCAGCGTCACCGCGAGATCGTCCGCGGTCGCATCGAGTTCGATGCCGCCGAGGCGAACCAGCTGTTCCGACGCGCCATAGCGCGCCGCGAACTGCGGCAGGCCGACATCGAAGCCTGCCTGATCGAGCGGCCACGCATGCGCGAGCAGCCGCACGCGACGATCCGGCGCAATCTGCGCAACGCTGATCACGACCACGCCGAGGCCGCGCGCCTCGTGCGAGAACAGCGTCGGCGGCGGCAGCGACGGATCGGGCTCGGCGAGCCGCTGCGCCGGCAGCGACGTCGCGCCGGCGTCGCCGTCGAAACGGACGGCGACGCCGTGCGCACCGAGCAGCGCGACGTACTGACGCAGTTCGAACAGCCAGCCCGCATAGTCGGTCACACGCTCTTCGCGACTGCGTCCCGCGCCGAAGGCTGCTGCCCAGTCGGCGTAGACCGGCAACGCGCAGTGCACCGCGCCGTCCCGGAAGACGAGTTTCTGACCGCGCGCGGTCGACGCCTCGCCGCTGCGCGTCGGGTATAACAGCGCAAATTCCAGCATTTGCCACAATGCGGAATAGCCCGCATGTTCGAGCTGGCTGCAGATCAGCGCGCAGAGGTCGTGGCGCGTCAGATAGCGCGCATGCTCCAGGCGCACGCCGAGCGTGCGCATGAGGAAATCGGCCGTCGCGCGGCCGGCCTCGCCCTTGGCCATGAACACGCTCTCCATCCGCGCGCCGAGATCGGTCGCGAGCGCTTCGGGCGCGCTGAAGGTCCACGGCACGAGCAGCAGCGGGCTCGGCGGATCGGACACGAGCGGCTGCAGTGCGTCGCCCGGCATCGCGCCGGCATGACTGCCGAACGCGACGATGCGGCCGCCTTCGGCACCGGCGAGCGCCTGGCTGTGATGCGCGAGTTCGGAAAGGCCCGCGAACAGCGGCCAGCCCGGATGCAGCAGTTGCACGCTGTCATAGAGCGCGCCGAGCACGAGCAGGTCGGCCTGATCGGCGCCGGCGCCATCGCGTTCGGCGGGCAACAGGCGGAGCAGGTCGTCGGCGATGTGGCGTGCCAGCGCGTCCGCGGCCTCGCGGCCCAGCGTGAACGACGACGGAGTGGCGCCGGGCGACAGCTCGAGCGCGAGCACGCCGGGGCTGTGAAGGATCTCTGACATGGGGATAGTGCGACGGGCGCGCTGCGGCGCGCGGGGCCGGCGAGTGTAGCATTCGGGTTTCGACCGACCGCCGCCGCATTCCGTGATCGCCAAGCTACGTTCCCAGCTCCCCGACGCCTGGCAATTCTTCATCGCGCCTGCGCTGGCCGCGGTACTTCCGTGGAGGCTCGGGTTCCGCTGGCTGCGCTGGCTGAGCCGCCGGCCGGGCAGCGCGTTCGACGAGCCGGCCCGGGCGGCGGCGGCGGCGGCACCCGACTATCTCGCGATCGACGACCGCGACGCATTCGCCGCGAACGTGCGGCTGAACTGCCTCTGGGACACGGCCGATCTGTACCTGTCGCTGCTGCGCCGCCGCCGCGCACGTCTGCCCTGGCACGTGCAGCAGGTCGGCGAATGGCCGCGCGACTCGCATTTCATCGCGGCGGGTTTCCATCACGGCCACTGGGTGTTCCGCACATTGGCGCGCGCCGGCTTCGACGCGAGCCTCGTTTCCGCGCGCTGGGACCGCGCCGACTATCCCGGCCTGCCGCTGCGCTACTGGTACGGCCGCCTGCGCGGCGGCGACGTGCAGCGCCTGAGCGGCCGGCCCGTCGTGTTCCGGCCGGGCGCGAAAGCGCAGCTCGCGCGGGCGCTCGACGAGGGCGCGACCGTCGTCAGCGTGCTCGACATGCCGCCACGAATGGCGCCGCGGGGCCAGCAGCCGGTGCGCCTGCTCGGCCGGGACGCGAGCTTTCCCGACGGCACGCTCGCGCTCGCCAGGGCCGCCGGCGTGCCGGTCGTGCCGTACTGGATGGAGTTCGACCTCGCCCGCGGCGTACGGCGTTTCGTGATCGGCGAGCCGCTCGATCCGGCCGACCCGGCCACACTGCAGAAACTCGCCGACCTGCTCGACCGCGCGATCCGTCTCACGCCGAGCGCCTGGTTTTTCTGGCCCGAATGGCCGCGCTGGATCGCCGATGCGCCCGAGGCGGTCGGCCGCGCGGCGACAGGTGCAGCCGACGGCAACTGAGCGCGCACCGCCGGCGACGCTAAATCCCGGCCGGAAAAAGGGGATTTTCCGCCGGTTGTCCGGACCTGCCCCCGTCGTGGCGTTGTGTCACGATGGTTAAACTTTGCGCTTCCCTCTCGCTCGCCTTCCGGGTCCCTTCCCATGTCCGTGCCAGCCATCCAGCCAGCCGTCGAGATCGATCGCGACTACAGCCTTGAGCACAAGTACACACGTAGCGAAGGCCGCATCTATCTGTCGGGCGTGCAGGCGCTCGTGCGCCTGCCGCTGATGCAGCAGATGCGCGACCGCGCCGCCGGCCTCAACACGGCGGGTTTCATCTCGGGCTACCGCGGCTCGCCGCTCGGCGGCTTCGACCTCGAACTCTGGAAGGCGAAGAAGCACCTCAAGTCCTCGAACATCGAGTTCACGCCGGGTCTCAACGAAGACCTCGGCGCGACCATGGTCTGGGGCTCGCAGCAGGCCAATCTGTTCCCGGGTGCGAAATACGACGGCGTGTTCGCGATGTGGTACGGCAAGGGTCCCGGCGTGGACCGCTGCGGCGACGTGTTCAAGCACGGCAACGCCGCCGGCACCTCCAGGCACGGCGGCGTGCTCGCGCTGGCGGCGGACGACCATGCCTGCCGCTCCTCCACATTGCCGCATGGTTCCGAACTGGAATTCGTGTCCGCGATGATGCCGGTGCTCAATCCCGCCGGCGTGCAGGACATCCTCGACATGGGCCTGCTCGGCTGGGCGATGTCGCGCTTCACCGGCCGCTGGGTCGGCTTCAAGACGATCGCCGAGACGGTGGAATCCTCCGCCAGCGTCAACGTCAACCCGCACCAGCTCGACATCGCGATGCCGGAAGACTTCGTGCTGCCGGCCGGCGGCCTGAGCATCCGCTGGCCCGATCCGCCGCTCGACCAGGAAATGCGCCTGCACCAGTACGCGGTGCAGGCCGCCGTCGCGTTCGCGCGCGCGAACCGCATCGACCGCACCGTCATCGATTCGCCGAAAGCGCGCCTGGGCATCGTGACGACCGGCAAGAGCTATCTGGATGTGCTGCAGGCGCTGGAATACCTCGGCATCGGCGAACGCGAAGCCGCCGACATCGGCCTGCGCGTCTACAAGGTCGGCATGACCTGGCCGCTGGAACCGATCGGCATCCGCGAATTTGCGCGCGGCCTCGAAGACATCATCGTCGTCGAGGAGAAGCGCTCCTTCATCGAATCGCAGATGAAGGAGCACATGTACAACTGGGATCACCACACGCGTCCGTCGATCGTCGGCAAGTACGACGAGGCCGACAACTGGATCCTGCCGTCGACGAACGAACTCACGCCGGCGCGCATCGCGCGCGTGATCGCCAAGCGCCTGTCGCGCTTCTTCACCTCGGAAACCATCGAGAACCGTCTCGCGTTCCTTGCCGCGAAGGAAAAGGAACTCGCGCTGCCGCGCGCGAGCTTCCCGCGCGCCGCGCACTACTGCTCGGGCTGCCCGCACAACACCTCGACCGTGGTGCCGGAAGGCTCGCGTGGCCTCGGCGGCATCGGCTGCCACTACATGGTCACGTGGATGGACCGCCGCACCGAGACGTTCACGCAGATGGGCGGCGAAGGTACGACCTGGTGCGGGCAGGCGCCGTTCACCGACACGAAGCACGTGTTCCAGAACCTCGGCGACGGCACCTATTTCCATTCGGGTTCGCTCGCGATCCGCCAGGCCATCGCTGCGAAGGTCAACATCACCTACAAGATCCTCTACAACGACGCGGTTGCGATGACCGGCGGCCAGCCCGTCGACGGCACGCTGACCGTGCCGGACATCGCGCATCAGGTCCGCGCCGAGGGCGTGAAGACCATCGTCGTGCTGTCCGACGACATCGGCAAATGGACACGCCCGGAAATCTTCCCCGAGGGCGTCGAATTCCTCGACCGCAGCCAGCTCGACGCGGTGCAGAAGCGCCTGCGCGAAACGCCGGGCGTCACGGTCATCATCTACGACCAGACCTGCGCGACCGAAAAGCGCCGCCGCCGCAAACGCGGCAAAATGGAAGATCCCAAAAAGCGCGTCTTCATCAACACGCAGGTCTGCGAAGGCTGCGGCGACTGCGGCAAGAAGTCGTTCTGCGTGTCGGTGCTGCCGAAGGAAACCGAGTTCGGCCGCAAGCGCGAGATCGACCAGTCCAACTGCAACAAGGACTATTCCTGCGTCAAAGGCTTCTGTCCGAGCTTCGTCACCGTGCACGGCGGCGGCCTGAAGAAGCGCAAGGGCGTCGGCAAGGTCGATTTCGACGCGCTGCCGCAGCCGCAGTTCGCGTCCGATCTCGCGCAGCCCTGGAACATCCTCGTGACCGGCATCGGCGGTACCGGCGTCGTCACGATCGGCGCGCTGGTCGGCATGGCCGCGCATCTGGAAGGCAAGGGCGCGACCGTGCTCGACCAGACCGGCCTCGCGCAGAAGGGCGGCGCGGTGACCTGTCACCTGCGCATCGCGCGCGACCCGTCGGACATCCATGCCGTGCGCATCGCCGCGGGCGAGGCCGACCTCGTGCTCGGCTGCGACATGGTCGTCGTCAACGACTACTGGGCGCTGTCGAAGATCCGCGCCGGCCGCACGCATGCGGTGCTCAACACCTACGAGGCGATGCCGGGCACGTTCACGACACGTCCCGACATGCAGTTCCCGTCGGAAGAGATCATCGCCGCGGTCAAGGTCGCGCTCGGCGCCGAGGCGCCCGAACTGGTCGACGCGACGGGTCTCGCGACCACGCTGCTCGGCGACTCGATCATGGGCAACCTGTTCATGCTCGGCTATGCCTGGCAGAAGGGCTGGGTGCCGCTGAGCCTCGACGCGCTGATCCGCGCGATCGAACTCAATGGCGCGGCGATCGAGCAGAACCGCGCCGCGTTCAACTGGGGCCGCATGGCTGCGCACGACATCGCCGCGGTATTGGCCGCGACCGGCAAGAGCGCGCAGCCCGACGTGCCCGACGCACTCGCCCAGGGCGGCGACAGCCTGCTCGACGACCGCCTGATCTCGCCCGACCTCGACCGCGTGATCGCGCGCCGCGTCGCGTTCCTGACCGAATACCAGGACGCCGCCTACGCGCAGAAATACCGCGGTCTCGTCGACCGCGTGCGCGCCGCCGAAGCGGCCCGGGCGCCCGGCGCGACCGCGCTGACCGAAGCCGTCGCGCGCTACGCGTTCAAGCTCATGGCCTACAAGGACGAGTACGAAGTCGCGCGCCTGTATAGCCGGCCGCAGTTCCTGCAGCAGATCCGCGACACCTTCGACGGCGACTACAAGCTGCACTTCCACCTCGCGCCGCCGCTGCTCGCGCGCCGCGACAGCGAAGGCCATCTCGTCAAGCGCGAGTACGGGTCCTGGATGCTGACCGCATTCCGCCTGCTCGCGAAGTTCAAGGGCCTGCGCGGCGGTGCGCTCGACGTCTTCGGCAAGACTGCCGAACGCCGCATGGAGCGCCAGTGGATCGCCGACTACTTCGCCGCCGTCGATGAACTGCTGCGCACGCTCGACAACGACAACCGAGCCCTCGCCGTCGACATCGCGAGCGTGCCCGAGCAGATCCGCGGCTACGGCCACGTCAAGGAAGAACACGAAGCCAAGGCCAAGGCGCGCTGGAACGAACTGCTCGCGATCTGGCGCAATCCGAAGGCGGTGCCGGTCAAGCTCGTGGCCTGATCGCGTACCGCCCCGCCGCGCCGGCTTTGCCGGCGCGGTACACCCGCACTCGCGCGCATCGATTGTCGGCATAATCGGCGTTTCTCTGTCGCCGCGGCCGACGCTTCCGTCGTCGCGACGAAAGCGTCGGGAGGCCCATGGATCGGTCGCAGTTCATCCAGCTGCTAGCGCGCATGAATTTCCGCCGCGTGTTCAGCGATGCCGTACTCGAGCGCGGTTCGGACTACGTCGACAGCGGCCGCGTGCTGGACAAGGAATACGTGACCGAGGGCGCGGCCGGCATGCTGATCGGCTTCGTCCAGGGCAATTCCACCGAACCCTACCGCTGCGGCTTCCGCCTGCTGCCGCAGGGCCGCGAGGCCCTCGTCGACACCTACTGCAGCTGCCCCTACGGCGCCGGCTGCAAGCATGTCGCCGCGCTCGTGCTTGAAGCCATGGGGGAAGACTGGGAGCTCGACGACGACGGCGATGCCGGGTTCATGCTGAGCGCGCCGCCGTCGCCGGCGCAGCCCAAACCCGACCTGCGTCCGTGGGAACACTGGCTGTCGACCTTGAACCTGCCGGCCGCGCCGACCGGCCAGGTCGCCGAGGACCGCGTGCTCGGCTTCCTGTTCGAGACGGCGCCGGGCTTTCCGAACGGACTCTGCGCGCAGGCCATGTGGTTCCGCCACGGCAAGCGCGGCGGTCTCGTGTCGCCGCGCCCGGTGCAGCCCGCGCTCGGCCGCGGCGATCCGTGGGTCGGCCTGTCGCCGGACGAGTTCCAGCGCATCGCCGAACTGCGCATGGCGCATACCGAATATCTGCGCAACGGCAGCTGGCAGCGGCTGGCCTCGCCGCGCCACGAAGCGTGGCTCAGCGATGTGCTCGGCCACACGCCCTGCTACTTCGGCAAGCCCGGCAGTGCAGCGCTGCGGCTCGGTCCGCGGCGCGGCGTCGAGTGGGCTTGGCGCGCCGAGCCTGACGGCACGCAGCGCATGGCGGGCATCGTGACCGGCGCTGCGACGGGTACGGAGCTCCTGAAGATCGCAGGCCTGTGGTACTGGGATCCCGCGGCCAGCGAGATCGGCCCGGTCGACGGCGACCCGGCGATGGCCGAACGCCTGCTGCGTGCACCGTCGGTGCAGCCCGAGCAGGCGCCGTTGCTGCGCGAACGCTGGAAAGCCACCGAGTCGCTGGCCGACCTGCCGATGCCGGCCGATCACGGCGACATCGAGGAAATCCAGGTCGCGCCGACGCCGGTGCTG
>CAMLLF010000070.1 GCA_946480705.1 uncultured Lysobacteraceae bacterium
GTGTTGAGCAGCGTCAGGCCCAGCAGCAGCTGGCACGACGTGCAGGTGGTCGGCACGATGTACTGGTAGATCGTGCGCTCGTTCGACGTGGCCAGCGCGCCGCGCTGCAGCGGCACGGCCTTGTCGATGGAAATGTGGACGATGTCGTAGCGCGCGTGCGCCGGCGTGGACGCGAGATAGAAGCGCGCGGGCGCGTCGGCGGACACCGATTCGAACTGCACGTCGGCGCAGCCCATCGGCAGATACAGCGCGTCGCGCGGCTGAAGCTCGAAGACCTGCCCGTCGACGCGAATGCGGCCCGCGCCGGCGCCGACGTTGACCGCGCCGAGTTCGCGCCGTTCGAGGAAGGGCTTGCCTGCGGCCGAGGCCGGCGCGTTCTGCTGCGGCAGCGAAACCGGTCCGGCCGTCGGTGCCGCGCCGCCGATCACGAAGCGTTCGTAGTGCGTGTAATTGAGAACGACGGTGTCGTCGACGAACAGATCGCCGATCAGGAAGCGCTCGCGCAGCGCTTCGTTGCTGACGCCCTGCATCGAGTCGGGATGGCAGGCGTGGTAGGTCTTGCGATACATGGACGCTCTCGCGGCAGGGTGGCGGACCAGGTGATCATAGCGAGCGAGGTAACCGGTGTCATCACCGTGGACAGTCCCAGCCGGACGTCGGGCGCACGACGCGCGGCGCATTGCGCCAACCGACTCCGCGCCGAAGGGCCTTGCGCCGGGTCCCAACCGAAACCCAATCCCTGCAAGGCCGCGAAACGCCGTGCCCTGCAAGCCTTGGGTTCGCGAGATGTCGGCTTCTTCGCGTCGTTCCGGACGCAACGCGTTGCATTGCGGGCGCGATGCGCCGGGGCGGCCGGCGCAATGCGCTGCGCTTAGTGCGCCCCACGCCCGCCATTTTTGGGGGGATGGCACGACTCGCGGACGACCAGATGCGGCGCGATCAGCGGCGCGGCGCGCGCGGCGTCTTCGTTCGCGATCAGCATGGCCGCGGCGAACGAGCCCATGTCGCGGATCGGCAGGCGCACGGAACTCAGCGACGGCCACAGGCGCGAGGCCAGCGGCGAGTCGTCGAAGCCGACGACGGACAGATCGTCGGGCACGGCGAGCCCGATCTTGAACGCGGCCTTGTAGACGCCCGCGGCCATCTCGTCGTTGAGCGTGAAGATCGCGGTCGGGCGCGGGTCGAGCGCGAGCAGCCGCTCGGCGCAGGCCACGCCGGATTCGAAGGTGTAGCCGCCTTCGACGATGTTGTCCGGCGGCAGCTCGATGCCGCGGCGCGACAGCGCCTGCAGGAAGCCGGCGCCGCGCTCGCGCGTAGACAAATAGCGTTGTGGACCCGTGATCAGGCCGATGTTGCGGTGCCCCAGCGACTCCAGGTAGTTCGCGACCTCGACCGCGCCGAGGCGGTCGTTGGTCGCGATCATGCGCGCGGGCTCGTCGAGCGACACCGCGGCGATGCGCGCGTAGCGGCAGCCGGCCTGCTGCAGCATTTCCACGAGCGCGCCGTCTTCCGATACGCGCGGCACGAGGATCACGCCGTGCAGGCGGTGCTGCAGCACGAAATGCCGGACGCCTTCGATGTAGTCCTCGCTCTTGCTGTCGCAGGGATGCACGACGAGCTCGAAGCCCGAGCCGCGCAGGCTCGCGAGCGCGCCCTCCTGCATGTTGACGATGTACTGCGCGTTCGGGTTGTCATAGACCATGCCGATCAGGAACGACTTGCGGAACGCGAGCCCGCGCGCCATCGGATCGGGCACGTAGCCGACTTCGCGGATCAGCGCCTCGATCTTCTCGCGTGTTTCCTGCTGCACGAGCGGCGAACGGTTGATGACGCGGGAGACCGTCTTCTTCGAGACGCCGGCGAGACGCGCAATGTCGTTGATCGTTCCGCCGCGCACCGGCGGCGAATCCGGTGCGGTGCTCGTGTCGCGGGAGCGTCGGGTCATGCAGAAGTGTCCAGGGCAGCGGCGGAACCGATTCTAGCCCGCGCAGTGCATCCGCACGCTACTTCAGCACGCGCGGCAGCCACAGCGAGAGTTCCGGCACGAACGCGACGATCATGAGCACGGCGAGCGAGGCCAGATAGAACGGCCAGATGGAGCGCAGCGCTTCGCCGATGCTGATCTTGCCGATGGCCGTGCCGACGAACAGCACCGATCCCAGCGGCGGCGTGATCAGGCCGATGCCGCCCTTCAGGATCAGGATCACGCCGAAATGCACCGGGTCGACGCCGATGGCCTTGGCGACCGGCAGGAAGATCGGCGTGCAGATGATGATCAGCGGCGCGAGATCCATGAAGGTGCCGAGCACGAGCAGGATCAGGATCATGAGCAGCAGCAGGAGCTGCGGACTCGCATCGAGGCCGGTCAGGAGCGCCACGGCGGCGGCGGGCACCTGCAGATATGCGAGCAGCCAGCCGAAGCATGCGGCCGAGGCGATCACGAACAGGATCATGCCGGTCGTGCGCGCCGCGTGGACCATGGTCGCGACGAAATCGGCGCGCGAGACCTGGCGATACAGGACGCTCGTCACGAGCAGTGCATAGCAGACCGCGATCGCCGCGCTTTCCACCGCGGTGAAGATGCCGGCGCGGATACCGACGAAGATCAGCGCGACGAGCAGCAGCCCCGGCAGCGCCGCGATCAGCCGGCGCAGCACCATGCCGAAGCCCGGAAACGCCTCGACCGCATAGCCGCGGCGGCGCGCGATGATCCACGCGGTCAGCATTACCGTCGCGGTCAGCAGCAGTGCCGGTATCACGCCCGCGGCGAACAGGTCGGCGATCGAGATGCCGCCGCCGGCCGCGGCGGAATACAGGATCAGGTTGTGCGACGGCGGTACGAGCAGCGCGACGAGCGCCGCGGTCATCGTCACGTTGACCGCGAAATCGCGATCGAAGCCGCGCTGGACCATCTGCGGAATCATCGCGCCGCCGATCGCCGACACATCGGCGATCGCCGAGCCCGACACGCCGCCGAAGAACAGCGACGACAGCACGCTGACCTGTCCGAGGCCGCCGCGCAGATGGCCGACCAGCGAACTCGCGAGCGCGATCAGACGCTCGGAGATGCCGCCGCGCAGCATGATTTCGCCGGCGAAGATGAACAGCGGAATCGCGATCAGCGATGCCGCGCTCGCGCCGGACACGGTCTGCTGCACGAGCACGAGCGCGGGCATGCCGATGAAGAGCAGGGTCGCCAGCGACGCGCCGAGCAGCGCGAACGCGACCGGCACGCCAGTCAGCAACAGCAGCAGGAACATGCCGAACAGCAGGGCCGCGGCCATCAGCGCACCTCCGCCGGCGCGGCTGCCGGACGCGGCGCGAGCTGCGCGAGCGCGAACGCGCTCATCAGCGCGCCGCCGAGCGACAGCGGCAGGAACATCAGTCCCTGCGGCAGCACCGTGCCGGCCATCCGCACGCTCCAGCCGTCGGCGAGCAGCGTGACGCCGCCGATCGCGAGCGTCGCGCCGAGTCCGGCGACGAGCAGCGAGGAAAACGTTTCGAGCGCACGCCGCAGCGGCGGCGGCGCCATGTGCACGAGCAGCGGAAATCCGAAGTGCGCGCGCTGATGGACGGCCGCGGCGGCGCCGAGACTCATTGCCGTGTTCAGCAGCAGCAGCGACAGCGGCTCGGTCCAGCCCGGCGAATCGTTGAGCAGATAGCGTGCGACGACCTGCCACGCCTGCACCGCGGCCAGCACGACGAGCGCCGTGCCGGCGATCAGCAGCGCGAGGCGTGCGATACGCGGCAACAGTCCCGCTTCGGTTTCGCTTTGCATCCTTCCTCCCGTTCGTCGCAGCCTGCGGCCGCGACCATTCATATATTTTTATACGCTGCGGGAAGGCGTAGAGGCGAAACCTCATCCCCACCCATGCCCTCCCCCTGAAGGCGAGGGTTTGATTCCGATCGCGTATATCCTCCCCTGAGGGTTTGATCTACGCCGCGCCGGACAGGTCGCGGATCGCGCGCCAATAGCGGTCGACCTCGGCATCCTTGCGATAGTGCGCGACGACCGGGGCCGCAGCGCGCTCGAACGCGGCGCGGTCGACCGCATTCGCCTGCACGCCGCGCGCGAGCACGTATTCGCGCGCGGTGCGTTCCGATTCGTCCCAGAGCGAGCGCATGTAGGCGACCGAGCGCTTGGCGATGTCGAGCAACCGCTCGCGGTCGTCGGGTCGAAGCGCGTCGAAGCGGCGACGCGACAGCAGCAGCGCTTCGGGCGAATACGAATGGCCGCTGTAGGACCAGTAGCGCGCGGCTTCGAACTGGCGCGTCGTGTGGAAGCTCTGCCAGTTGTTCTCGGCGCCGTCGATCAGGTGCGTCTGCAGCGCGGAATAGACCTCGCCGTAGGGCAGCGGCGTCGGATTCGCGCCGAGCGTGCGGATCAGGTGCATGAAGATGTCCGACGGCGGCACGCGGATCTTGAGGCCGTGCAGGTCGTCCGGCGTCACGATCGGCCGCTTGGTGTTGTAGACGCAGCGTGCGCCCGAATCGTAGAACGCGAGGCCGACGAGATCGCGGTCGGCGAAGCGGCCGAGGATGTCCTGGCCGACCGCGCCGTCGAGCGCACGGCGCATGTGCGCGGTGTCGTCGAACACGTAAGGCAGGCAGAGCACGCGCGTCGCCGGAAACGGATTGTTGAGCGCAGCCAAGTTCACGCGCGCGATGTCGATCGCGCCGAAGCGCGCGAGGTCGATCAGGTCCGATTCGCGGCCGAGCTGGCCCGAGTGGTAGAGCCGCACGCCGAGGCGTCCGTCGGTTTCTTTTTCCAGTTGTTCACCGATCCAGCGCAGTGCCTCGACCGTCGGATAGCCGCGCACGTGCACGTCGGTCGCCGCGAGATCGAGGCGCGCCGTCGCGGCGCGCACCCGGGTCGCGGCCGCACCGAGCGTCAGCGCCGTCGCTCCGAGAAACTGTCGCCGTGTCGTCATGCCGGTGTCCTCGCGACGGCGCGGCAATGCAGCCGGCCGTGAATGCCGAAATCGACGGTCGCGTGCTGGCCCGCGACGATGTCGTGGATGCCGGTCGCCGCACCGGTCGTGATGAGATCGCCCGCGGCGAACCCGCGGCCGCGGCGCGCGTTGCGCGTCAGCGCGAACGCAAGTGCGGCGAGCGGACCGCCGGCCAGCGTCGCGGCGCCGCCGCGGCCGACCAGTTCGCCGGCAATCCAGGTGCTGCAGATCAGTTCCTCCATCGCGCAATCCTGCCAGTTCGCGATTTCCGGCCCCAACAGCAGCCCGGCATTGTTGCCGCAGTCGGCCACGACCGCACACGGCCCCTGCACGTTGATGTCGGCCATCGGGCTGCCCGCGAGTTCCACGCCGACGTGCAGCGCTGCGACTTCGGCCGCGGCGTCCTCGACGCTCCAGGCGGCGGCGCGCGGCGCGATGTCGCGCGCGAGGCGGAACACGAATTCGGCTTCGACCGCGGCAAAGCCGCCGGCGATCACGGGGAACTCGCCGCTGCCGTCCGCGGGACGCGCGATATGCGACGCGAAGATCGGACCGACCAGGCGCGGATCGCCGCCGGCGTCACGCCGCTCCGGCGCGATGTAGCCGACCTTCCAGCCGGCGACGCGGTCGGGCCAGCGTGCGATCACCGCATCCTGACACCGGTAGGCATATTCGAGGTCGACCGGCAGCGCCTCGGGAAAGCGCGCGAGCGCCCTGCCCGACCGGCGCGCGGCCACGAGCGCGTCGGCGACCGCGTCGATGCGGGAATCCGCACGTAAAGCCAGCGATTCGCTCATGCCTCTCCTCGTCCACGGATCCTGTTCCGTCGCACCGCGCTGTTGCGGACTGCGGCGCCGGGCGGCGCAAGGGCTGTATAAAGGAAACCGGTGTCATTTACAATCCGGCGGCGCCCCTGCGGCGCGAAAACCGCTGTGCCGGCACACTTGCCGCCGGTACCGTCCATCGCCGCACCGCCGAGGAGTCAAGAACGTCATGGCGCCACGCCCCGCCCGTCCCGTGTTCGCGCGCATCGCCGCCGCCCTGCTCGCGCTGTCGATCCTGCCACCCGCCCCTGCCGCCGACGTTCCGGCATTTCCCGGCGCGCAGGGCTGGGCCGCGATGACCCCCGGCGGACGCGGCGGCAAGATCATCCGCGTCACGACGCTGAAGCCGACCGGCCCGGGGTCGCTGACCGAAGCGCTGAACACGCCGGGACCGCGCATCGTCGTGTTCGAAGTCGGCGGGGTCATCGACCTGGGCCGCAGCGAGATCGCGATCCGCGAACCGTTCCTGACGGTCGCCGGCCAGACCGCGCCCTCGCCGGGCATCACGCTGATCCGCGGCGGCGTCGACATCGCGACGCACGACGTGGTCGTGCGCCACATCCGCATACGCCCGGGCGAGGCCGGCGTGCACAAAGGTGGACAATGGGACGTCGATGCGCTGTCCACGCTGACCGGCGCGCGCGACGTCATCGTCGACCACTGCAGCCTGACCTGGGCGACCGACGAGAACCTCTCCGCATCCGGCGCGCGCTTCATCGGCGACACGCCCGATGCCTGGCGCGAAGCGGTGTCGCATCGCATCACCTTCAGCAACAACCTGATCGCCGAGGGGCTCGCGCATTCCACGCATGCCAAGGGCGAGCATTCCAAGGGCTCGCTGATCCACGACAACGTCAGCGACATCCTCATCGTCGGCAACCTCTACGCGCACAACTACGAACGCAGCGCGCTGTTCAAGGGCGGCGCGCGCGGGCTCATGGTCAACAACCTGATCTACGACCCGGGTCCGCGCGCCGTGCACTACAACCTGATCCGCGAGGAATGGGGCGACCGCACACGCGAGACCGGCGCGCTCGGCCTGATCGGCAACGTGCTGCGCGCCGGGCCGTCCACGCCCGGGGACGTCGCGCTGTTCATGCTCGGCGGCTCCGGCAACGTCGATCTGTATCTGCACGACAATCTCTCGGTCGATCGCCTCGGCCGCGCGCTGCCGGAACTCGGCCGCTACACGACGACGGCGGCGAAATGGACATTGCTGAAGAAGCCGCCGGCCCTGCCCTACGGCGTGAAGCCGCTGGCCGCGGCCGACGTGCAGGACGCCGTGCTCGAAGATGTCGGCGCCCGGCCGTGGGACCGCGACGGCATCGACGCGCGCATCGTTGCCGACACCGCCGAGGGCCGCGGAAAGATCATCGACAGCGAGAGCGAGGTCGGCGGCTATCCCGCAGACGCGGCGACGTTTCGCGCGTTCGTCGAGAGCGAATGGGATTTGGAGACGCTGATGCCGAAGGCGGGGTTGCCGGAGAAGCGGCGGCCCAGGTAAGCAGGGAATAGAGATGGCAGGAAATAGAGAAAGCGAAAGACGTCTGCGCCTGGGACGAGTGCCCGGCGTGGCTGCGCCGCTTCAGCTTTCGACGCAGGGTTATGCGCCTGCGAACGCCCGACGGACCGGAGAGCGCTGTGCCGAGCGTGCACGGCGCGCACGGCACGTGTCCGGTTTTCGGCACACCGATTCGGCATAGAAGTCTCGGACTGATTCAGAACGGCCGATATCGCCGCAATGCCGTTGCCGTCGCTTCATCGAGGATCGGCCTGCGTTCGCCGCGCATCGCCCCCGGCCCGTGGCTGCCCGCCTCGCCGAAGCGTGCGTCGCCCGGGTCGAACATCACGCGGCTGCCGTCGCGCGCGATGTAGCTCATCGCATCCCAGCCGTTCGCATCGATGTGTGCGTCCATCGCGCAGTCGACGAACAGCGCGCTGCCGCGCACGGCCGGGTCGCCGTAGCGGCCGTCGGCGAAGGTCCGTGTCGGGCGCCACGGACGGCCCAGCGCGACGCTCGCGTCGGGCACCGGCGGTTCGCGCGACAGCGTGCAGCGGCGCAGCAGCAGTCCGCGTTCCTGCGACACCGGCGTCGACGGCGCCGTGAGGTAGCCCTGGCGCTCCTTGCCCGGACGAAAGCGCGAGACGATCTCGCAGTCGTCGAGCACGCAGTCGCCCGCGCCGAACAGGAAATCGACGCTGCCGCGAACGCGGCAACGGCGCAGCCAGCTGCGGCCGGCCTCGGCGAACAACGTGTCCTGATGGCCGTCGATGGTGCAGTCTTCGATCAGCGCGCGGTCCGAACCCTGATCGAACATCAGCGCTACCGCCTGCGCGCCGTTGGCGCCGACGGTTTCGAGCACCGGCCTGGCCAGATGGCCGAGATAGTCGAAGCGGTTCTCGAACGTCAGCGCGCGCGCGCGAAAACCCGGCGCGCGCACGATCACGCTCGCGCAGCCCCAGGTTCCCCAGGGCTCGCCGTCGGGACGGCGATGGCCGGCGGCGCGGTCCGAGCCGATCCGGCAACGCTCGCGGCCCGCACCGACCAGATGCACGTCGGGCCTGTCGACGACGATCTTCTCGTCCCAGAGGCCCGCGTCGACGAAGATGCGGAACGGCGTGCCGCCCGCGGACGGCGCCGCGGCGATCGCATCGGAGACGGAGTTGAAGTGTGGAACCGTGGCTATTGATACGTGAGCCGGCGCGTCCCTCCGGCGACTCACGCGCGCGTCGAAACGGCCGGACGGACGGGGCATGCAGCCCGCCGGCACCAGCGGTGCCAGGACGCAGAACTGCAGGAGACGACGACGCGACAGGGACATGGTGGTTGTCGTCACGCGTGAGCAGTCATGGGGAGAACGCGCGGCGGCGCTGCGTGCGCATCGATCGTCGTTCCGCATCCCGGCACCGCAGGCGCCGGCGGGACGTTGCGCTGCACGCCCCGCCCGGCGACCGCGGTGAACCGCGAGATCAGTTGCGGAAACGCACGCCGACGAAGAACTCGCGGCCCGTGTGATCGTAGACCGACGTGCGGTCGCCGACCGAGTCGACCCATTGATCGTTGTACTCGTCGGTGAGATTGACCGCCTCGACCGTGAACTCGACGTGGTCGTTCATCTTCCACGTGGCCATGAAATCGACGTTCGTCGTGCCCTTCGTGCCTTCCATGTCGTTGTTGTTGCGGCCCGGCACCGTCGTCAGATAGCCGTTGCGGTACGCCGTCGAGACGCGTGCGCTGAAGCTGTCCTTTTCGTAGTACAGCGTCGCGTTGTAGGCGTTCTTCGACAGGCCCAGCAGATCGGTCTTCAGCGAATTCGCGCCGCTCGACGTCACGTACTGGATCTTCGAATCGACGTAGGTGTAGTTGAGGATCGCGCCGAAATTGCTCCAGAACCCCGGCAGGAACGTAAACGGCTGCTGATAGGACAGTTCGATGCCGCGCAGGTTGCCGCCGGGCGTGTTGGTCGGAATGTTGAACTGGAAATCGTCGGTCGGCGACGCGCCGGTGCCTTCGAGCAGGCTCGCCGGCAGACCCGAGGTGTTGAACGGCCGCGTTTCGCGCGAGGTCTGCACGAACGACTCGATGTCCTTGTAGAAGATCGCCGCGCCGAGCACCGACTCGGGCGCGAAATACCATTCGAGGCCGAGATCGAAGGTCTTCGCGCGGAACGGATCGAGGAACGGATCGCCGCCGGTCACGACGCGGTTGCCGCCGCTGACGCTGACACTGACGCCCGGCGTGAGATTGCCCAGGCCCGGCCGCGCCATCACCTTCGCCGCGCCGAGGCGCAGCAGCAGGTCATCGCTGAGATCCCAGACGAAGTTCGCCGACGGCAAGGTGTCGCTGTATTCGCGCTCGACCGTGGTCTGCGTCGGGCGGCCGTTGATGATCGCGAAGCCGGTCGATTCCTGCTCGGTGCGCACGTAGCGCACGCCGAAGTTGCCGCGCAGCGGAATGCCGAAGGTCGAGGTCTCGAAATCGCCCTGGAACCAGCCGCCGCGGTCGCGCTCCTTGACGCTGCGGTTGTTGCCGATCGCGCCCGACGCCGACGGCGACACCGTGAACGTGCCCTGCCCGCTGTAGATGTCGAACAGGTTCGCGAACGCATCGATGTCCGGAATCAGGAAGCGCGTGTCGCTGCCGCCGGGCATGTCGAGGTTGTTGCCGAACACGAGCAGCCGCGTGAGATCCGACAGCGACGTTCCGGCCGGCAGGTTCGGCACGCTGACTTCCGACGCGCGGCGCGCTTCGAAGGTCGAGAACTTGTAGGCCTTGAAATCGACGCCGCCCTTGAGCGTGAAGGCCGACGCCGCATCCCAGGCGAAATTGAGCTGCTGGTTCGTGTAGAGGTTCGACGTCGCGTTCGGACGCAGGCGGATTTCCGACAGGCCGTTGGCGAAGGTCCAGTTGTTCGGATCGGCGACGTCGAAGCCGTAGTCGATCAGCGGCAGACGGTCGTTGCCGCGATAGTCCCAGGAATAGCCGTCGGTATTCGCGCGGTCGAGCGTGATCGTGGTCTGGATCGGGTTGTCGAAGTCCGAGCGCGAGTGGCCGACCAGCGCATTCATGCGGAAGCTGTCGCTGAATTCGTGGTCGAGGTTGAGATTGGCCTGCTCGAAGGTCGTCGCGAGTTCGTCGTAGCGCGATTCCGAGCGCACGTCGACGTCGTCGAACACGCCGTAGACGAGATTGCCGTTGCTGACCGCGCCGTCGCGGACGATGGTCTGCGGCTTGCCGCTCGCGCCGCTGCGGCTGAACGACACCGCCTCGAGGAAGTTCTCGGTGCGCTTGGCGTCGAAGTCGGCGTAGAGCAGATCGAGCGAGGCCACGGTGCGGTCGCTAGCCTG
>CAMLLF010000071.1 GCA_946480705.1 uncultured Lysobacteraceae bacterium
GACTTCGGTACCGGCTATTCCTCGCTCGATTCGTTCGCGTCCTCGCCGTTCGATGCGTTGAAGATCGACCGCAGCTTCGTGCGCGACATGGAAGCGAACCGGCGCCATCGCGCGATCGTGCGCACGATCTCGGGCTTCGCCGAAGACCTCGGCCTGTCGCTGACTGCCGAAGGGGTCGAGACGCAGGCCCAGGCGGAACTGCTGATGGCCATGGGCTGCGGCACCGCGCAGGGCTTTCTCTATGCGCCCGCGCTTGCGGCCGACGCGATGGAACAGGTGCTGGCCTCGGGTTCCGCGCTCAAGCGCCGCGCCTGACGCGGTCCGCGTCCTGCCTCGCGATATCACCGAATCGCCCTGGCGTGCGCGCGTTCGCGCGGCATAATGCGGGACTCGTCGTCGCGGAGCCGCTGCCTTGAGTCGTGGACACAATTTCAGCGCCGGCCCGGCCGCGCTGCCCGAAGCCGTGCTGCGCCGCGCGCAGGCGGAAATGCTCGACTGGGGCGTCGCCGGCGCGTCGGTCATGGAGATCAGCCATCGCGGCAAGGAATTCATCGCGATGGCCGAGCAGGCCGAGGCCGACCTGCGCGAGCTGCTCGCGATTCCGGCGAACTACAAAGTGCTGTTCCTGCAGGGCGGGGCGACGCAGCAGTTCGCGCAGATTCCGATGAACCTCGCGCGCCGCGAGCAGCGCGTTGACTACGTCGTGACCGGCGACTGGGGCGAGAAGGCCGTGCGCGAAGCCGGTACGCTCGCGCGCGTGCACGTCGCCGCGAATTCGGCCGGCAACCGGCACACGGCGATTCCGCCGCGCGAGTCGTGGGATCTCGATCCGAATTCGGCCTACGTCCACTACACGCCGAACGAGACGATCCGCGGCGTGGAGTTCCTCGATATTCCCGATGTGGGCGACGTGCCGCTGATCGCCGACATGTCCTCGACCATCCTGTCGCGGCCGATCGACGTGTCGCGCTTCGGCCTCATCTATGCCGGCGCGCAGAAGAACATCGGCCCGTCCGGCATCGTCGTCGTGATCGTGCGCGAAGACCTGCTCGCGCGCTGCCCGGCCGACATGCCGAAGATCTTCAACTTCGCCGAGCACGCCGCGCAGGGCTCGATGCTGAACACGCCGAACACGTTCGGCTGGTATCTCGCCGGACTGATCTTCCAGTGGCTCAAGGCCGAAGGCGGCCTCGTCGAGATGGAAGCGCGCAACCGGCGCAAGGCACAGACGCTGTACGGCTACATCGACGCGTCGGGCTTCTACGCGAACCCGGTCGATCCCGCCGCGCGCTCGTGGATGAACGTGCCTTTTACCTTGCGGCGCAGCGAACTCGATGCGGCGTTCCTGCAGGAATCCAAGGATGCGGGCCTGCTCGCCTTGAAGGGACACAAGCTCGTCGGCGGCATGCGCGCGTCGCTGTACAACGCCGTCTCGCAAGGCAGCGTCGATGCCCTCGTCGATTTCATGAAGGATTTCGCGCGGCGCAACGGATGACGGTTGGGCTTCGCCTGCGGCTCAGCCCCACCTGCGTGTCTACCTGTCAGGCTGCTTTCGCCGCCGGTTTGCTGCCGCGCGAACGCAGCCACGCGGCGTATTCGTCGAGGTCGCCGTTGAAGGCTTCGACCTTGCCGTCGGCGACGCGCCAGTAGCTGTCGCAGACGAGGCCGGTCAGGTGGCGATCGTGCGACACGAGCACGATCGCGCCGTCGAAGTCGCTGAGCGCTTCGGCCAGCGCCTCGCGCATTTCGAGATCGAGATGGTTGGTCGGCTCGTCGAGCAGCAGCACGTTCGGCCGTTTCCAGGCGATCAGCGCGAGCGCGAGGCGGGCGCGTTCGCCGCCGGAGAAATTGTCGATGACCTCGAACGCGCGGTTGCCCGGGAAATTCCAGCGCGCGAGGAAGTCGCGGAATTCCTGCGTCGCGACGCCGGGGGCGATTTCCTTGAGGTGGTCGATCGGGCTCATGCCTTCGTGCAGCGATTCGACCGTGTGCTGGGCGAAATAGCCGAGCTGCATGTCCTTGTGCGCCATGCGGTCGCCGATCAGCAGCGGCAGCTCGCCGACGAGGGTCTTGACGAGCGTCGACTTGCCCGCGCCGTTCGGGCCGAGCAGACCGATGCGGTCGCCGGCTTCGAGACCGAAACCGACGTCGCGCAGGATGCGCGCGTCACCGTAGCCGGCATCGGTGTCGTTGAGGCGCAGCAGCGAATGCGGCAGTTTCACGGGGGCATCGAAATTGATGCGGATCTGGCGCTCCGCGCGCACCGCTTCAGTGCCCGTGAGCTTGGCCAGGCGCTTGACGCGCGACTGCGCCTGGCGCGCCTTGCTCGCCTTGGCCTTGAAGCGGTCGATGAACTTCTGCAGATGCGCGCGCTCGGCCTGTTCCTTCTCGAATGCGATCTGCTGCTGGCGCAGCTGCTCGGCGCGCTGGCGCTCGAAGCTCGTGTAGTCGCCGGTGTAGAGCTTCACGCGGCCGTCGTGCAGGTGAAGCGTGTGCGTGCTGACGCCATCGAGGAATTCGCGGTCGTGCGAAATCATCAGCAGCATGCCCGGGTATTTGAGCAGCCACTGTTCGAGCCAGAGCACGGCGTCGAGATCAAGATGGTTGGTCGGTTCGTCGAGCAGCAGCAGGTCGCTCGGCATCATCAGCGCGCGCGCGAGGTTCAGGCGCACGCGCCATCCGCCCGAAAATGCCGACACCGGCATCTGGTGCGTATCCGGATGAAAGCCCAGGCCGTGCAGCAGGCGTCCCGCGCGTGCGCTCGCGTCGTATCCGTTGATCGCGGCGAGTTCCTGATGCGCCTGCGCGACCGCGTCCCAGTCCTCGCGCTCGGCGGCCTCGGCTTCGGCGCGCAGGATCGCGTGGACTTCGGTATCGCCCGACAGCACGAAGTCGATCGCCGCATCGGGCAGCGACGGTGTTTCCTGGGCGACGCTCGCGATGCGCAGCCGCGTCGGCCGGTCCAGGTCGCCGCTGTCCGGTTCGACCTCGCCCTGGATCGCCGCGAACAGGCTCGACTTGCCGCAGCCGTTGCGGCCGACGACACCGACCCGCGCGCCGGCGTGAAGGGTCAGGTCGACGTCGGACAGCAGCAGGCGTTCGCCGCGGCGCAGGGCGAAGTTACGGAAGGCGATCATGAGGGCAGCGGAGAGTGAAGGGGAGTGAGAAAGGAGTGGAAGCCCGCCTCGGGGCTCGGCCACTGGAGGCAAACGGCGAAGCTTAGCGGCTGACTTGGGCGGCTACCACTCTTTTCTCGCTCCTCTCCCTTTTTCCTCAATAAAGGACGCGCGCCCTCAGCGTCCCCGGAATCGCCGCCAGCGCTTCCTTGAGTTCGGCGGCGCGCTCCTCCGGCATCGACACGTCGATGACGACGTAGCCGACGGCGGGATCGGTCTGCAGGTACTGGCCGTCGATATTGACGTTTTCGCGCGAGAACAGGTCGTTGATGCGCGAGAGCATGCCGGGCACGTTCTTGTGGATGTGCAGCAGGCGGCGGCTGTGCGGGTGCTCGGGCAGCGAGGCTTCGGGGAAGTTGACCGCCGACAGGGTCGAACCGTTGTCGCTGTAGCGCACGAGCTTGCTCGCGACCTCGATGCCGATGTTGTCCTGCGCTTCGAGCGTGCTGCCGCCGATGTGCGGGGTCAGGATCACGTTGTCCATGCCGATCAGCGGCGAGACGAACGCGTCGTCGTTGCCCTTGGGCTCGACCGGGAACACGTCGACCGCGGCGCCGGACAGATGGCCGCTGCGCAGCGCCGCGGCGAGCGCGTCGATATCGACGACGGTGCCGCGCGATGCGTTGATGAGCGCGCTGCCGGCACGCATCCGCGAAATCTGTTCGGCATTCATCATGAGCTGCGTGGCCGGCGTCTCGGGCACGTGCAGCGTGACGACGTCGGCGCGGCCGAGCAGGTCGTTGAGGCTCAGCGCCGGGCGTGCGTTGCCGAGCGCAAGCTTGGTCTCGATGTCGTGGAAGATCACGCGCATGCCGAGCGCTTCGGCGAGCAGGCCGACCTGCGTGCCGATGTGGCCATAGCCGACGATGCCGAGCACCTTGTCGCGGACCTCGAAACTGCCCGCCGCGGATTTGGACCAGCCGCCGCGATGGCATTCGGCGTTTTTCTGCGGAATGCGCCGCATCAGCAGGATCGCCTCGGCAATCACGAGTTCGGCGACGCTGCGCGTATTGGAGTAAGGCGCGTTGAACACGGGTACGCCGGACGCCTTTGCGGCGGCGAGATCGACCTGGTTCGTGCCGATGCAGAAACAGCCGACCGCGATCAGGCGCTTGGCCTGTTCGAGCACGTCGGCGGTCAGCTGGGTGCGCGAACGGATGCCGATCAGATGGGCTTCGGCGATGCGGCGCTTGAGTTCGTCCTCGGGCAGCGACTTCTCGTGGAATTCGATCTGCGTGTATCCGGCGTTCTGGAATGTTTCGACGGCGCTGCGGCTGACGCCTTCGAGCAACAACACGCGGATGTCCTGTTTCGGGTAAGACGTCTTCTTCATTGTTTGATCGCGTCAGGAAATTGGGGTAGGCGCGGCAGCCGTTCTCGGTTCGCGGCGAAACGGAACTATGCCCGTCGGGCCAGTGTGCCGCAATGCAACACTGGACGGCTAATGCCATCACTGGCAGGCTCGCCCGACCCTGTGAGACGAGCCCGCATGAACACGTCCGCCCTTGACGCGCTGCGCCAATCCTTGCCCTCGCTGAAGCTGTCCGCCGATCCCGGCGATCTCGAGCACTACGGCCGCGACTGGACGCGGCGCTGGACGCCGGCGCCGCTCGCGATTGCGTTGCCCGCCGACACTGCCGAAGTGCAGGGCATCGTGCGCTGGGCCAACGCGCACGGCATCGCGCTCGTGCCGTCGGGCGGACGCACGGGACTGTCCGGCGGCGCGGTCGCCGCCAACGGCGAACTCGTCGTCAGCCTCGAACGCATGAATCGCGTGCTCGCGTTCGACGCGGTCGACCGCACCTTGACCGTACAGCCGGGCATTGCGCTCGAGGCGGTGCACAATGCGGCGCGCGAGCAGGGCCTGATCTATCCGGTCGATTTCGGCGCGCGCGGCTCGTGCCAGATCGGCGGCAACGTCGCGACGAACGCCGGCGGCATCCGCGTGATTCGCTACGGAAATACGCGCAACTGGATTGCCGGGCTGAAGGTCATAACGGGGAAGGGCGAACTGCTCGATCTCAATCGCGCGCTGGTCAAGAACGCGACGGGCTACGACCTGCGCCATCTGTTCGTCGGATCCGAAGGCACGCTCGGCATCGTCGTCGAAGCGACGCTCGCGCTGACCGACCCGCCGCCGCCGTCGCAGGTGCTGCTGTTCGCCGTGCCGCACATGGATGCGCTGATGCAGGTGTTCGGTGCCTGCCGCGCGCGCCTGGCCCTGAGCGCGTTCGAGTTCTTCACCGACCGCGCGCTGCATCACGTCACCGCGCACGGCGCGCAGAACCCGTTCGCGGAAGTTTCGCCGTATTACGTCGTCACCGAATTCGATGCGGCCGACGAAACGCAGCAGAACGAAGCGCTCGCGGTGTTCGAACACTGTCTCGAAAGCGGCTGGGTCACCGACGGCGTCGTCAGCCGGAGCGAGGCGCAGGCCAGGAGTCTCTGGCGCCTGCGCGAAGGCATCACCGAAAGCCTTTCGCCGCACAAGCCGTACAAGAACGACATTTCCGTACGGATCGCCGCCGTGCCGGTGTTCCTGCGCGACATGCAGGCGCTGCTGTCGCACGAATATCCCGAGTTCGACGTGGTCTGGTTCGGCCATATCGGCGACGGCAATCTGCACATCAACATCGTCAAGCCCGAAGGCGCCGACTATGCCGCCTTCATCGCCGAGTGCGAACGCGTCACCGAACTGATGTGCGACGTGCTGATGCGCCATGGGGGCAGCATCTCGGCCGAGCACGGCATCGGCCTCGTCAAGAAGCCGTACCTGCACAGCGCGCGCAGCGCCGAGGAAATCGCGCTGATGGGCGGCATCCGCCGCGTGCTCGATCCGAACGGCGTGATGAATCCCGGCAAGCTTTTCTAGTGCGCCATATCGCGCAATCACATATCCGCCGCTGCGCCCAACTCGCATAAGCTCAGGCGCTGGACTACGGAAGTGCAATGAACGCAGACGAACAACCGCCGCCGCTGGACCTCGTACAGACCCGCGCACGCATCGACGCGATCGATCGCGACATCCAGCAGCTCATCGCCGAACGCGCGCGCTGGGCGCAGCAGGTCGGCAGGGCCAAGGGCGAGCTCAAGGCCGCCGTCGACTACTACCGGCCCGAGCGCGAGGCGCAAGTGCTGCGCATGGTCGTCGACCGCAACGCGGGCCCGCTCAGCAACGAAGAGATGGTGAGGCTGTTCCGCGAGATCATGTCGGCCTGCCTCGCGCAGCAGGAACCGCTGAAGATCGGCTTCCTCGGCCCCGAAGGCACGTTCAGCCAGCAGGCCGTGCTCAAGCATTTCGGCCATTCGATCAAGGGGCTGCCGCTCGCGACGATCGACGAGGTGTTCCAGGAAGTCGCCGCGGGCAGCGCCGATTTCGGTGTCGTGCCGATCGAGAATTCGAGCGAAGGCACGGTGAATTCCTCGCTCGACCTGTTCGTGACCTCGCCGCTGAAGATCTGCGGCGAAATCGAACTGCGCGTGCACCAGCACCTGCTTTCGCGCACGACGCGCCTGGAAGACATCGAGCGCGTCTATTCGCATCCGCAGTCGCTCGGCCAGTGCAAGGCGTGGCTGCGCGCTAACCTGCCGAAGGCCGAGCGCATTCCAGTGTCGAGCAATGCCGAGGCCGCGCGGCGCGCGCGCACCGCGGACGATGCGGCGGCGATCGCCGGCGAGACCGCCGCGCACATCTACGGCCTCAAGGTGCTTGCGCGCCAGATCGAGGACCGGCCCGACAACACGACGCGCTTCTTCGTGATCGGCCGCGAGTTGTTCCCGCCGTCGGGCCACGACAAGACGTCGCTGCTGATGTCGGTCAAGGACAAGCCCGGCGCGCTCTACGAACTGCTGACGCCGTTCGCTGATCAGGGCCTTTCGATGACCAAGATCGAATCGCGTCCGGCGCGGACGGGAAAATGGGAATATGTGTTCTTCGTCGAGATCGAGGGCCATGTCGCCGACGTGCGCGTCGCCGCGGCGATCGAACTCGCGAGCGCGCGCGCGGCCGAGGTGAAGGTGCTCGGCTCCTATCCGGTGGCGCTGCTGTGAACGGGGACGTCGCGCGTCTGGCCAACACAGCGCTGAGCAAGCTGCGCGCGTACGACCCGGGTCACGATCTGCCGGCGCTGCGCGAGCAGTACGGCGAGCGTCTGGTCGAACTCGGCTCGAACGAAACCTCGCTCGGTGCGAGTCCGCGCGTTGCGCAAGCGATCGCGGCGGCATTGCCCGAGATATATCGCTATCCGGATCCAAAAGGCGGCGCACTCAAGCGCGCGCTGGCGGCGCAGCTCGACGTCGATCCGGTGCAGATCGCGCTCGGCAACGGTTCGCACGAACTGCTGATGCTCATCGCGCAGTGTTTCGCCGACGCGAAAACGTCGGTCGTCTATTCGCAGTATGGTTTCGCTGTGTTCGCGATCGGCACGGCTGCGGCCGGCGCGCAGGCGATCTGCGTACCGGCGTTGCCGGCTGATCACGTCGACGCACCGCTGGGCCATGACCTCGACGCCATGGCTGCAGCCGTGCGGCCGGACACGCGGCTGCTGTACGTCGCGAACCCGAACAACCCCACGGGAACCTGGTTCGACGATGCTGCGCTCGATCGTTTCCTGGCCGGATTGCCGGCGCACGTCGTCGTCGTGGTCGACGAAGCCTACGCCGAATACGTGACCGAGCCCGGTACGAGTTCGGCGGTGCGCCTGCTGCGGCGGGGCTGCGCGCGGCACGACAATCTGATCGTCACGCGCACGTTCTCCAAGGCCTATGCGCTGGCCGGACTGCGCGTGGGCTACGCGGTCGGTTCGGCCGACGCGATCGCAGTGATCGAGCGTCTGCGCGAATCCTTCAACGTCAACAGCCTCGCGCTGGTTGCGGCGGAGGCAGCACTCGCCGACACCGCCCATGCGCGACGCATCCGCGACGAGACGGCGAGCGAACGCGAATGGCTCGCGGCGCGGCTGCGCGCACGCGGCCTGCGCGTGTTTCCGTCGCAGACGAATTTCCTGCTCATCGATTTCGCGCGCGATGCGCGCGAGGTCGAGGCGCAACTGTTCTCGCATGCCGTGGTCGTGCGTCCGATGGCCGGCTACGGCCTGCCGACCTGCCTGCGCATCAGCGTCGGCACGCGCGGCGAAAGCGAGCGCCTGCTGGAGGCACTGGCATGAGCGGCAGCAACGAAACCTGGATCAGCGCGCGCAGCGGTGCGCTCGGCGGCGAGATCCGCGTGCCGGGCGACAAGTCGATCTCGCACCGTGCCGTGATGTTCGCCGCGCTCGCCGACGGCATATCGACGATCCGCGGTTTTCTCGAAGGCGAGGACACGCGGGCGACCGCGCGCGCGTTCGAGGCCATGGGCGTGCAGATTGAACAGCCCAGCGCGAGCGAGCGCGTCGTTCACGGCGTCGGCCTCCATGGTCTCAATGCACCGGCCGCGGCGATCGACTGCGGCAATGCCGGCACCGGCATGCGCCTCTTGACCGGCATTCTGGCGGGCCAGGCGTTCGACACGACCTTGACCGGCGACGAATCGCTGTCGCGCCGGCCGATGCGCCGCGTGATCGAACCGCTCACGCGCATGGGCGCGCGCATCGATGCGCAGGACGGCGGTCTGCCGCCGCTGCGCGTACACGGCGGGCGCGCGCTCGCGGGCATCGACTACGCTCTGCCGGTCGCGAGCGCGCAGGTCAAGTCGGCGCTGCTGCTCGCCGGGCTCTACGCGAAGGGCGAAACCACGGTGCGCGAACCGCATCCGACGCGCGACTACACCGAGCGCATGCTCGCGGCGTTCGGTTGGCCGGTCGCATTCTCCGCGGGCGAGGCGCGCGTGAGCGGCGGCAGCCAGCTGCGCGCGACCGCGGTCGTCGTGCCGGCGGATTTTTCGTCGGCGGCGTTCTTCCTCGTGGCCGCGAGCATCGTGCCCGGCTCGGACCTGCTCGTGCGCGAAGTGGGCATCAACCCGCGCCGCACGGGCCTGCTGGATGCATTGAAGCGGATGGGCGCCGACATCACGCTCGAACGCCCGCGCGAACTCGGCGGCGAGGCCGTCGCCGACCTGCGCGTGCGGCACGCGAAGCTCCGGGGCATCGATGTGCCCGTAGCGCTGGTGCCGGACATGATCGACGAGTTCCCGGTCCTGTTCGTGGCCGCGGCCGCCGCGGAAGGCACGACGCGCGTGACCGGCGCAGCCGAATTGCGGGTCAAGGAGTCCGACCGCATCGCCGTCATGGCGCGAGGCCTGCGCACGCTCGGCATCGCGATCGAGGAGACGCCCGACGGCGCGGTCGTCGAGGGCGGCCGGTTCTCCGGCGGCGACGTCGGCAGCGCCGGCGACCATCGCTGCGCGATGAGCTTCGCGGTCGCCGGCCTGATCGCCGACGGCGACGTGCGCATCGGCGACTGCGCGAATGTCGCGACCTCGTTCCCCGGTTTCGTCGAGCTCGCCAACGGCTGCGGGTTCCGCCTGAAGTGACTGGCGTGCCGGCTGAGCCGGCCGCGGCCGCGCGCGTTTCGTCGACGCGGGAGCAATCCGCTTCCGGCAAGCTGCTAGACTCTCGCGGTTTGCCCCGCCTGCCGAGCCCCCATGAGCCGATCCGACAAGCCTGCCCCCGTGTTGACCATCGACGGGCCGTCCGGCTCGGGCAAGGGCACGATCGCGCGCATCGTCGCCGAACGGCTGGGCTGGCACCTGCTCGACTCGGGCGCGCTGTATCGCGCGGTCGGTTATGCGGCCTCGATGGCCGGGCTCGACCTGTCCGACGACGACGCGATGACGCGCTGCGCGGAGACCACGAAGATCACGTTTCGCGATCCCAAAGACGGACGCGAAACAAGGGTTTACGTGAATTCCCACGACGCGACCGACGAACTGCGCACCGAGACCGTCGGCGCGGTCGCGTCCGCCATCGCGGCAATTCCTGCCGTCCGCACCGCGCTCGTCGACAAGCAGCTGAGCTTCCGCCGCCAGCCGGGCCTCGTCGCCGACGGCCGCGACATGGGCACGGTAATTTTCCCGGATGCGGCCTTCAAGGTGTTCCTGACGGCGAGCGCCGAGGAGCGCGCGAAGCGCCGCTATAAGCAGTTGAAGGACAAGGGGCTTGCCGTTACACTTACGTCCCTTTTGCGCGAGATCGAAGCGCGCGACGCCCGCGATGCGGCACGTCCCGTCGCTCCCCTGAAGCCGGCATCGGATGCCGTCTTGATCGACTCGACCGGGATGCCCGTCGACGCCGTCGTGGACAAGGTTCTTGGCCTTATCCAGAACGGCTGACCGTCACCTTCTTCGTTTTTGCACAAAGGGAAAAACGGTCCCGCATCTCGCGGGTAACTCCATGGCGTCAGCAAAGGCGCCCCAACAGGCAAGCCGGTAGTCGCGACGTCGCAAAGGCGCGCGAGCTGCGGCTTATTTCCATTCTGGAATCAACATGACCGAAAGTTT
>CAMLLF010000072.1 GCA_946480705.1 uncultured Lysobacteraceae bacterium
GCTTCGACTTCGCACGCGCGATCTACGCGGACTGGGGCAACAAGGACCTGCAGGACGTGCTCGCGGCGGTCGACCGCTATTTCCGCGAACGCGAAGCGCTGCTCGGTTCGGAAGTCATGCGCGCGCTCGAGCGTCACGTGATGCTGAACACGCTCGACAACTGCTGGAAGGAACACCTGGCCAGCATGGACTACCTGCGTCAGGGCATCTATCTGCGCTCCTATGCGCAGAAGCAACCGAAGCAGGAGTTCAAGCGCGAATCGTTCGAGCTGTTCCAGTCGATGCTCGAGCGCATCAAGCTCGAGACGACGACGCTGCTGGCGCGCGTGCGCATCCGCAGCGAGGACGAAGTGCAGCAGATGGAAGAGCAGCAGCGTCGCCAGCAGCAACAGGCACCGCTGAATTTCGCGCACGCGGAAGCCAGCGGCTTTGCGAGCGAGGGCGAAGTACTCGCGGCGACGGCCGCCGCGTCGGCACCGGCCGTCGCGCAGTTCGCCGAAGGCCCGAAGGTCGGCCGCAACGATCCGTGCCCCTGCGGGTCGGGCAAGAAGTACAAGCAGTGCCACGGGCGTCTCGCCTGAGTGCATAGGCTTCGTGGAGTGAATGCGTGAACGCCGTTTCCGCGGAACCGGCGCCCGCCGCGGCGAGCGATTTGCCGGCCGTGCACGTCGTCGCGGCCGCGCTCGTCGACGCCGACGGCCGCGTGCTGCTCGCGCAGCGGCCCGACGGCAAGCATCTGGCGGGCTACTGGGAATTTCCGGGCGGCAAGGTGGAGCCCGGCGAAACGCCGCTGCAGGCGCTGCGGCGCGAGATCCACGAAGAGATCGGCGTCCGCGTCGCTTCGGCCGAGCCGCTGATCCGCATTCCGTGGCGTTATGCCGCCAAGCGCATCGTGCTCGATGTCTATCGCGTCCGCGCGTTCGACGGCGTCCCGCATTCCTGCGAGGGCCAGCCGCTGAAGTGGGTTCCGGCCTCGGCGCTCGATCCGAGCGAGATGCCCGAAGCCGACCACCCGGTCATCCACGCGCTCGTGCTGCCGCGGCACTATCTGATCACGCCGCAGCCCGATGCCGACGAAGACGCGTTCCTTGCGCGTCTCGACGCGGCGCTCGCGCGCGGCGTCCGTCTCGTGCAGTTGCGCGCGAAAGCCAGCGACGACGCGGCGTTGCGTCGCCTCGCGCCGGCCTGCCTGAGCCGCGTGCGCGCGGCCGGCGGCCAGCTGCTGATCAACTCGCGTAGCGATCTCGTCGACGAATTCGATCTCGACGGCGTGCACGTGACCGCGGCGCAACTCGCGGCACTCGATGCGCGTCCGGTCGGCGCGAAGCGCTGGTTCGCCGCCTCCTGTCACGGCCCCGCCGACCTGCGCAGGGCGCAGGCGCTCGGCGCGGACTTCGTCGTTCTCGGCAGCGTCGCGCAGACCGCGAGTCATCCGCAGCAGATTCCGCTGGGCTGGAGCGAGTTTGCGGCGCTCTGCGACGAGGCGGCCGTGCCGGTCTACGCGCTCGGCGGGCTGGTACGCGACGATCTCGATGCGGCGCTGGCCGCTGGCGCGCAGGGCATCGCCGGTATTTCGGCATTCTGGTAACGCCTCACTGCCGCGCTGCGGCGAGCCCGAGGTACCTGTCGTGCAGCGTCGCAACCGCGGCGTCGAGCTGATCCAGCGTTCCCGAGTTGTCGATCACGTCGCTCGCGATCGACAGACGCTGCGCGCGTGTCGCCTGCGCGGCGATCATTTTCAGGGCGAAATCGCGCTCGATCGCGTCGCGCTGCTGCAGGCGCGCGAGCTGGATCTCGGGCGCCACGTCGACGACGAGTACGCGATCGACCCAGGCATAGGCCGGCCAGGTTTCGGCCAGCAGCGGAATGGCAAGCAGGCAGTACGCATTCCGGTCGGCGGCGACCTGCTCGCGCAGCCGCTCGCGCACGCGCGGATGGACGATGGCTTCGAGACGCCGGCGCGCGGCGTCGTCGCCGAATACGAGGCGGCGCATCGCGGCACGATCGAGCGATCCGTCGGACTGGAGGACTTGCGAGCCGAAGGCCGCGGCGATCTCGGCGAGCGCCGGCCGGCCCGGCAAAACGGCCTCGCGTGCGGCGACGTCGGCGTCATAGCAGGCAATGCCGCGCCGCGCGAAGGCCTGCGTGACGGCGGTCTTGCCGGACGCGATGCCGCCGCTGACCGCGACGACGAATCGCGCGGCAACCTCCGCCGCATTCATCGCACGAACAGCACCTGCGTGTAGAGCTGCAGCAGCTGTTCGCCCCAGATGAACTGGATCCAGCCGGCGACCGCGATGAACGGGCCGAACGGGATCGGCGTCGAGCTGTCCTTGCCGCGCGTCGCGAGGATGATGCTGCCCAGGATCGCGCCGACGACGGACGACAGCAGCACGATCGGCAGCAGGCTCTTCGGCCCCATCCATGCGCCGAGCGCGCCGAGCAGCTTGAAGTCGCCATAGCCCATGCCTTCCTTGCCGGTCAGCAGCTTGAACAGCCAGTAGATCGACCAGAGGCTCAGGTAACCGATCGCGGCACCGACGATTGCGTCGGCCGGCGCCACGAACACCGGCTGCAGCGACAGCAGCAGACCGAGCCAGAGCAACGGCAGCGTGAGGTTGTCGGGAAGCAGCTGCGTGCGGAAGTCGATGCCGGCCAGCGCGATCAGCAGATAGCTCAGCGCGAGGCCCGCAGCGCCAGCCCAGGTCGGGCCGAACTTCGCGACGACGACGAGCGTCGCCGCCGCGCTGAGCGCCTCGACCAGCGGATACTGGATCGAGATCGGTGCCTTGCAGTAGCGGCAGCGGCCGCGCAGCACGAGCCAGCTCGCGAGCGGGATGTTGTCGAGCACCGACAGCTGGTGCTTGCACTGCGGGCAGTGCGAGCGCTTGAACACGATGTCCGGCGGTGCGGGGGCGTCAGCAGCCGCAGGCTCGATGCCGAGCATCTCGCGACTCTGCGCGCGCCAATCGTGCATCAGCCGTTCCGGCAGGCGCAGGATGACGACGTTGAGGAAACTGCCGACGACGAGACCGAACAGGCCGGCCGCGAGATACAGCGGCCAGCCTTCGCTGAGGACTTCGATCATCGTTGCCGATCAGCCGACGACGGCGGCGAGCTTGAAGATCGGCAGGTACATGCCGACGACCATGCCGCCGACGAGCACGCCGATGATGACCATGATGAACGGTTCGAGCAGGCTCGACAGTGCGTCGACCGCGTTGTTGACTTCCTCCTCGTAGAACTCGGCGATCTTGAACAGCATCTTGTCGAGTGCGCCGGATTCTTCGCCGATCGCGACCATCTGCACGACCATGTTCGGGAACAGGCCGACCTGACGCATCGCAAGCTGCAGCTGATGACCGACCGCGACGTCTTCGCGGATGCGCTTCACGGCAGCGTTGTAGACAGGGCTGCCGGTCGCGCCGGCGACGGAGTCGAGCGCTTCGACCAGCGGTACGCCGGCGCGGAACGTCACGCCGAGCGTGCGCGCGAAGCGGGCGATGGCCGACTGATGCAGGATCTGGCCGATGACGGGCAGCTTCAGCACGGCTCGCGCGCAGAAGTGCGCGAAGGCCGGCGATCGTTTGTAGATGAAGATCAGCCCGGCGAAGAATCCGGCGACGCCGAGCAGCACGATCCACCAGTAGCTGACCATGAAGCGCGACATGTTCACGATCATCTGCGTGAACGCCGGCAGGTCGGCGCCGAAACCCTTGAACACGTTTTCGAACTGCGGCACCACGAAGATCAGCAGGATCGCCGAGACGAGGATCGCGACCGCCATGACGATCGCCGGATAAAACATCGCCTTCTTGATCTTGCCCTTCAGCGACTCGATGTTTTCCTTGTACGTCGCGACCGTGTCGAGCACCGTGTCGAGCACACCGGCCGCTTCGCCGGCCTTGACGAGGTTGACGAACAATTCGTCGAACTGCACCGGGAATTTCGCGAGCGCCTCGTGCAGCGTCGAGCCGCCTTCGATGTCGTTCTTGATCGCCACCAGCATGTTCTTCATGCGGATGTTGGTCTGGCCGCCCGAGATGATTTCGAGGCCCTGCACCAGCGGAACGCCGGCCTGCATCATCACGGCGATCTGACGGCTGAACACCGCGATGTCGCGCGCCTTGATGGTCTTGCCCGCGGCGCCGAACAGCGGCTTGCCTTTCGGCTTCACGGCGGTCGGATTGATGCCCTGGCGCCGCAGTTCGGCCTTCACGAGGCTGATGTTCTTGGCCGCGTACTCGCCCTTGATCATCGTGCCGCGCTTGTCCTTGCCGCTCCAGACGAAGGTCTGGAGCTGGCTGACTTCGGCGCGGGCCCGTCCGCGCTGGGCTGCGGCGGCTGCGGCGGATTTGCGAGGTACCGTTGCGGTAGCCATGATTAATCCTTGGTGACGCGGTTGATTTCGGCGAGGCTGGTGACGCCCTGCTTGACCTTGAGCATGGCGGACGCGCGCAGATCGCGGATGCCGGCGGCACGCGCCGCCTCCGCGATCTGAATGGCGTTCCCCCCGCCGAGGATGATCTTCACGATATCTTCGGCCAGCGGCATGACCTGATAGATGCCGACTCGCCCTTTATACCCTTCGTTGCAGCCGGAACAACCGACTGCATCAAACATCTGGATATTGCTGATCTCGTCCTCGCGAAAACCCTCGGCGACGAGTGCCGCGGGCGGCAGGACCAGCGGTTTCTTGCAGTCGTGCAGGCGGCGGGCAAGGCGCTGCGCGATGACGAGCGTGACCGACGAGGTGATGTTGTACGGCGCGATGCCCATGTTCATGAGGCGCGCGATCGTCTGCGGCGCATCGTTCGTATGCAGCGTGGACAGCACCATGTGGCCGGTCTGGGCGGCCTTGACCGCGATCTCCGCGGTTTCGAGATCGCGGATCTCGCCGACCATGATGACGTCCGGATCCTGGCGCAGGAACGAACGCAGCGCTGCGGCGAAAGTCATGCCGCGCTTCTGGTTCTGCTGGACCTGGTTGATGCCGGCGACGCGGATTTCGACCGGGTCTTCGACCGTCGAGATGTTGCGCCCTTCGGTGTTGAGGATATTGAGCGCGGTATACAGCGAGACGGTCTTGCCCGAGCCGGTCGGGCCGGTCACGAGCACCATGCCGTAGGGTTTTTCGATCGCGTCGAGGAACAGCTTCTTCTGGTCCTCCTCGTAGCCGAGCTTCTCGATGCCGAGCTTGGCCGCCGAGCCGTCGAGCACGCGCAGCACGACCTTTTCGCCGAACAGCGTCGGGCAGGTACTTACGCGGAAGTCGATCGACTTGCCCTTGGAAAGATTGAGCTTGATGCGTCCGTCCTGCGGCACGCGGCGTTCGGCGATGTCGAGACCCGACATGACTTTCAGGCGCGAGGAGATGCGCGGCGCGAGCTTCGACGGCGGCGCCGCGACTTTGCGCAGCACGCCGTCCATGCGCAGCCGCACCCGGTATTCCATCTCGAACGGCTCGAAGTGGATGTCCGATGCGCCGCGCTTGATCGCGTCGACGAGCACCTTGTTGACGAACTTGACGATCGGCGTGTCGTCGCTGCCCGACGCATCGACACCGCCGCTGCCCGAATCCGCGTCGTCGTCGGTGTTGGCGAGATCGAGGCTTTCGAGTCCCTCGGAATCGTCGAGGCCATCGACCATCTGGCCGGTCTGCTGCAGCGCCTGCTCGATGACCTTCTGCAGCTGGCTTTCGTCGACGAGGATCGGCTCGACGGTGTGATTCGACTGGAACTTGATCTCGTCGAGCGCGCGCAGATTCGTCGGATCGGAAATGCCGACGAACAGGCGGTTGCCGCGTTTGAACAGCGGCAACGCCTTGTGTTTGTTGATGAGTTCTTCGCTGACGAGCTTGGACGGCAACTGCGCGAAGTCGATGGCCTGTACGTCGAACAGCGGCACGCCGAACTCCGACGACGCCGCGAGCGCAACGGCGCGGCTGTCGGCAAGACCGTTTTCGATGAGATAGGTGCTGATCGGAATGCGGTCGCGGGCGGCGGATTCCATCGCCTTGCGTGCCGCGACATCGGTGATCGTGCCGTCGATGACGAGGCGTCGCGCGATGCCGGTTAGGCCGACGAGCGCTGAAGGGCTGGCCTGTACCATGGCGGACCTGTCGATTGACGCGTTAAATCGCAATATAACGCAAAGCCGGTGACAGGGGGAATTCCGTTCCCAGCAAACCCCTAGCGCATTTTTGTGAAGTACGGCATGAGGTCCGGGCGCACTGAGAACCGCGTCACGGCCGACCGCGGCGGGTCGCGGATGGGTGGGCCGGCGAGGGGAATGACCGGCACGGGCGGGCCGGACAGCTATTCCTTGTGGCGCATGACCGCACCGACGGCCGGCGCGAGTTCGACCATCCAGGCCGAATGTGTGGCGGGCGGGATTCCCGGGGTCAGGTCGGTCGTTTCGCTGTCGTCGCTGGTCACGTCGAACGTGAAGTCGCGATCGGCGTTCACGTCGCGCCAGAACTTGAGGATCCGGCGCTCGTCGCCGAGGTCGTAGAGACCGACCTGCGCGCCCTGCTGGAAATGCACGTAGCGTCGCGGCGCGGGATCCTGCAGGGCCGAACCGACCCAGGTGCTCGGCGCGTCCATGCCGAGTTCCCGGAGTATCGTCGGCGCAAAATCGACCTGCGAAGCCAGCCGCACCGGCACCAGCGGCCGCTCGGGCTCGTAGCCGAACGAGAACATCAGGAACGGAATACGCAGCACGTTCTCGTAGACCGACTTGGCGTGCATGAATTCCTGGTGCTCGCCGAGCATGTCCGCGTGGTCGGCCGCGAGGATGACGACCGCATTGTCGAGATAGCCCTTCTCGCGCAGGACGCCAAGCGTCTCGACGAAGATGGCGTCCATCTGCAGCACGCCGTTGTCGTAGTAGTTCGTCGTCGCCGGCGTCGGCGGTCCGCTGCGGCCGACGGGCTTCGCGTACGACTCGGCCGGCAGATAGCGGACGTTCTCCTCGTGGCGACGTCCGAGCGCGTGCGAGGACATCAGATGGAACCAGACCATGAGCGGCTGGCCGTCATACTTCGGCAGCTTCGATACGCGGTCGACGACGAGCTTGTCGTCGTTCATGTAGAAGCCCTTGGCCATCGACCCGTCGAAATACGAATCGAACGCGCCGTAGGCCTCGCGCACGCCGTAGAAATTGGTGTGATCGCCGCCGAGGATCATCTCGACGCGGTAGCCGTTGCGCTTGAGCACGTCGGCCAGCGTGAACGGCCGGTTTGAAAACTGGTGCGTGTATTTCGACAACAGGCTCGCGAGCACGCCGCAGGTCGACTCGGCGCAGGCTGCGGTGACGCGGTCGAGCTGCTGCGTGCGGACGGTCTTCATCAGTGCGGCGATGCGCGGCGTCGTGTCGCGCTCATAGCCGTAGACGCCCATATGGTCGGGCCGCAGCGCGTCGGCCAGAAAGATGAACACGTTGCGCCGGTTGGCGTCGGCCACGGGCTTGTAGGCGCGCCGGACCTCGTCCTCGATGCGGTCGAGCGCGCCGGCGCCGTCGGTCGTATGCGCCTGAAGGCTGCGCGCGGCCTGCTCCGGGAAGATCGTGAGGCTCAGCGGTTCGCCTTCGGTCGCATAGGACACGTCGGCAAACGCGATCACGCGAATCGCCGTGTAGGCGGCGCCGCAGAGCACGAGTGCGCCGAACATGTGACGCGAGAGCCGTCGCGACGCCATCGCGACACCGTCGATGCGCGGCTGCAGCAGCCACAGCGTGCCGAGCACGACGAGCACGACGGCCGCCGTCAGCGTCGCCGCGAGTCCGATGGAGATGTCGAGCACGCTGAGCAGGCCCGTCACCTGGCGCGAATAGGTCCAGACGAGCTGCCAGGACGTGACGCGGCCCCACGACAGCAGGCCGGTCGCGACGACGGCGTAATAGGCGAGCAGCAGGAACAGCGCGAGCGCGAGCAGCGTGGCGCAGATCAGCCGTGCGGCGCGGCCGAGACGGGCCGCCACGAGCCGCAGCGTTGCGAATGCGACCCAGAATGCCGACAGCACGATGAAGTGCGGCGCGATCGACGACCAGGGCTGGGAAAAACGGGAGATGTAGAAATAGAGAAACGCGGCTGCGATCAGCGCGAAGAACACGAGCTCGGCGGCGATGCGTTTCGCCGGCGCACCCCAGCCCGACTCAGACATTTTCGATGACGACCAGCCGCGACAGACCGAACGGATTGGCCGATTCGACCGACAGGATCTTCCAGTCGTGCCGGGCGACGTGTTCCTCGAAATGGAAATCGGAACGGAAGCCGACCTTGCTCGACAGCGGCTGTGCGGCGCGTTCGAGCAGCCACCAGAAGCGGCTGCCACTGAAATGATTGAGGATCACGATGTTGCCGCCGGGCCGGCAGACGCGGCGCAGCTCGCGCACGAGCCGCGCGGGTTCGGGCGTCGCCGACAGGACGTAGGGCACGGTGACGCAGTCGAAGCTCGCGTCGGGAAACGGCGTGGATTCGCCGTCCATGATGCGCAGGTCGACATCCGTCAGGCCGAGCCTGGTCGCCCGGCGGCGGGCGCGCGCGAGCATGGGCTCGGACAGGTCGATGCCGACGATGGAACTCGTCGCCGGATAGCAGTTCAGCGTCAGGCCGGTGCCGACGCCGACTTCGAGCACGCGCTGCGGCGCCAGCGTGCGCAGCGCGGCCGCCATGCGGCGGCGGCCGTGCGCGTAGACGGCGCCGAACAACTGATCGTAGATAGGCGCATACCAAGCGTAGGTGCGCTTGATCTGCTCCTGCGTCAGCGTGTCGGATTCCGCCCGTGCATGAATGCCCGGAAGCGGCGACAGCGCGACCGTTTCGGCTCCGTCAGTCGACGGAGTCGGCTCGAAGGGGTTGCCCGACATGAGTGTGAGGTTCGGCCTGCGGTGCGGCATCGTGCCCAACTCGTCCGGGCAAGACAAGCGCCGCACCGCGGGTTCTTGTCAGTTTGAACCGGTACGGCAGATCGTGGTCAGGAACTTCTGCGGCACCGTGCCGGAGCAGGTCCAGTTGACGCTGCCGGCCGTCGTCGTGAACGTCGGCGTCAGCACGAGGGTCAGTCCGTCGATCAGCGAGTTCGCGCGCTGCGGCGCCGCACTCGAATAGGTGCAGGTGATCACGCCGGCATTGACCGTTACGGCGTTGATGTACTTGCCGACGATCGTGTTCGCGGCCGGAAGTCCCGCGGCGGCGTTGTCGGCCGGAAATACGCCGGTGTTCGCGAGTGCCTCGCTGACCGCGGTCTTGGCGCCGCTGCCGAGCACGGTGCATTCGTCGACCTGCGTGCGGACGACATAGTCGTGGTAGGACGGCAGCGCGATCGCTGCAAGGATCGCGATGATCGCAACGACGATCATCAACTCGATCAGCGTGAAACCGGTGTTTCGGCGTGGTGACGCGTGCAAGCTGTTCATCGTCGGATTCCCCAGGGAAGTCTCAAGCGCCGATGAGCTGCATAGCGCATGCCAGGGTACGGCGGCCGGGGGCCAGCGGTAGAAACGAAACGACCGCCGGTAGGCGGTCGTTTCGGGAGTCAAGCTGCGGAGGTCAGTTCGTGTTGTCGCGGCAGGCAGTCGGCAAGTATTTCTGATTAATTGTCGTGCTTGCGCATGTCCAGGTCACGCTGCCGAGCGTCGTCGAAAGCGCCGGCGTCAACGTCAGCGTCTGTGTGTTGATTTTGGCGTTCGCGCGACGCGGCGCAACAGACGAATATGTGCAGGTGATGACGCCATCAGCGACGGCGACCTGGCTGACGTACTTGCCGGTGATTTCGGTGGCCACGGCGAGTCCCGCGGCAGCGTTGTTAGTCGGGGCGATGCCGGTGTTCATGAAGGTTTCGGCGACTGCCGTCTTGGCGCCCGAAGCCAGCACACCGCATTCGCTGACTTGCGAACGAATCGTGTAGTCCTGGTAGGCCGGCAGCGCGATGGCGGCGAGGATGGCGATGATCGCAACGACGATCATCAGTTCGATCAGCGTGAAGCCTTTTGCATTTGCCGCTTTCATGGAAAGTTCCTTTGCGACTGAGTCGCGTCGACGTCGAAGTTCACTGCCCTTTTGGCTCGTGCCTCAGCGTCCGGGCGTCGCAGTCGGAACTCCCGCGTCGAATCCCCGTCGGCCAAAGCATGGCGCGTGTTGCGGGGCGCATCCTCCGGTGGCGATTCTTGCATTCGCAACTGTTTGGTTTTACTGGTATTGATCGTATGGTTGCCTTGCGAATGCGTGAAAAAGATTCACGGTTCCGGCGACAGAACTCGACGAGAAATAGTCTGTTAGTGACAGTGCGGAAGAGTGGACTTTCCGCGCGCCGCGGCGGTGTCCGCGCCAATGCAAGCGCTTGATCCGTTTACCGGGCGCACAAAAAAAAGCGACCGCCTTTCGGCGGTCGCTTCGGTCTTCGGTGAAGCGGTTCTGCTTAGTTCGTGCCGGTACGGCAGATCGTCGGCAGGTACTTCTGGTCGATCGTGGCACTGGAGCAGGTCCAGGTGACGCTGCCGAGGGTCGTCGACAGGACCGGGGTCAGGC
>CAMLLF010000073.1 GCA_946480705.1 uncultured Lysobacteraceae bacterium
TGGACGCTCGACAGCAGCGTGACCCTGCTCGATCCGAAGAACGCTTCGGGCGGCGCGAACGACGGCAACATCCTGCCGCGCCGCGCGCGCCAGTCCGCGCGCGTCGATATCGACCGCCGCTTCGGCGCGTTCGCATTCGGCGCCACGCTCAATGCGCAGGGCGAGCGCTACGACGATCTCGGCAACCGCCGCCGCCTCGGCGGCTACGGCACGCTCGATCTTCGTGCCGAATACACGATCACGCCGGAGTGGCTGGTCCAGGCGCGTGCCGTCAACGTCGCCGACCACGACTACGAAACCGCGGCGTTCTACAATCAGCCGGGTCGCAGCTATTACGTCACCTTGCGCTATCGTCCGGTTCGCTGAGACCGGCATCATGGCGACAGCCGTCCGGCTGTCGCCGCTGCGCATCCATTTCGCCGCCAGGAGTTAGTCCATGAAGTTCCTGCCCACCGCCAAGCAATCGCTGATCCTGCTCGCCCTGATGCTGCTGATGCTGGCCACGCGCTACCACCATTTCGGCACGGTGCTGCACCTGCCTGACGCCTCGATGGCGATCTTCTTCGTCGCCGGCTTCTATCTCGCCGGCACGGTCGCCCTGCCGCTGCTGATGCTCGAGGCCGGACTCATCGACTACATCGCGATCACGATGGCCGGCGTCAGCGACTTCTGCGTCACGCCGGCCTATTCGATGCTCGTCGTGGCCTATGGCGTGCTCTGGTACGGCGGCGCGTTCTACGCGAAAAAGTTCTACAAGCCCCAGCTTTCGAGCGCACTGCCGGCCGGCCTGATCGCGCTGGCCAGCTGCCTCGCCTCCTTCCTCGTTTCCAACGGCTCGTTCTACTGGATGGGCGGCCGCTACGCCGAACCGCATTTCGCCGAGTTCGTGCAGCGCTTCATGCAGTACATGCCGAGCTTCGTCAGCGTGTCGATGGCCTATATCGCGGTCTTCGCGGTGGTCCACGCGATCGGCGTGATCGCGCTCGGCGACCGGCACGCCGGCGCCAGCAAGGCCTGACATGAACACCGACGACACCGACGCGCTGGCGCAGCGCCATCGCGAACGCATGCAGCGCAAAAAGGCGGTCGTCGACGCGGGCATCGCGCGCGCGACGATCGAGCGCGGCGTCGTCGTCGTCACGACCGGCAACGGCAAGGGCAAGAGCTCATCCGGCTTCGGCATGGTCGCCCGCGCGCTGGGCCACGGCCTGCGCGTGGGCGTCGTGCAGTTCATCAAGGGCAGCTTCGCGACCGGCGAGGAAGCGTTCTTCCGCCGCTTTCCCGACGAAGTCAGCTATCACGTCATGGGCGAAGGCTTCACCTGGGAAACGCAGGACCGCGAGCGCGACGTGCGCGCCGCGGGTGCGGCCTGGGACAAGGCCGCGGCGATGCTCGCCGACCCCGACGTCGATCTCGTGCTGCTCGACGAACTGAACATCGCGCTGAAGTATCAGTATGTCGACGTGGACGCCGTCGTCGCCGCGCTCGCCGCGCGCCCGCCGCTGCAGCACGTCGTGATCACCGGCCGCGCCGCGCCGGCCGCGCTGATCGAGGTCGCCGACACGGTGACCGAAATGAACGTCGTCAAGCACGCCTATCAGGCCGGCATCAAGGCGCAGAAAGGCATCGAGCTCTAACGATCCCGTCCACGTTTCCTGCCGAGTCGCCGAGCCTACGACCGTGTGGTCTTCCATTGCCTGCGCGCTGCTGCTCGACCATATGTTCGGCGAACCGCGCCGCGCGCATCCGCTCGCGTTCGGCCGCTATGCGCGCCGGATCGAGGAATGCGGGTACGCCGATCGATTCGATCGCTCGCCGCTCGTCGTCGCCGCGGCGGTGCTGCCGCCGGCGATCGTCGTGTTCCTGCTCGGCCGCATCGATCTTCTGAACGAACTCGTCGGCGTGATCGCGCTGTATCTCGCCGTCGGCCTGCGCAGTCTGCGCGAGCATGCCGAACCGGTCGCGCAGCGGCTCGACGAACAGGACATCGACGCGGCGCGCAGCGCCGTCTCGCGCATGGTCAGCCGCGACACGGCGGAACTCGATCCGAACCAGGTCGCCGCCGCGGCGACCGAATCGGTGCTGGAGAACGGCAACGACGCCGTATTCGGCGCGCTGTTCTGGTTCGCGGTCGGCGGCGCGACCGGCGTGGTCGTCTACCGGCTCGTCAACACGCTGGATGCGATGTGGGGCTACCGCACGCCGCGCTATCGCCGTTTCGGCTGGTTCGCCGCGCGGCTCGACGACGCGATGAATCTGGTCCCGGCGCGGCTCACGGCGCTGAGCTATGCGCTGGCCGGCCATTGCCTGCGCGCGATCGCCTGCTGGCGTGCGCAGGCGCCGGCCTGGGACAGTCCGAACGCGGGCCCGGTCATGGCCGCCGGTGCCGGCGCGCTCGGCGTGAAGCTCGGCGGCGCCGCGCCGTATGACGGGCAGTGGCACGAGCGGCCTGCGCTCGGCTGGGGCGATGCGCCCGACGCCGAATCGATCCGCGGCGCGCTGCGCCTCGTCTATCGCGCGGTCGTCATCTGGCTGGTCGCTCTGTGGTTCATCGAGCTCATCGAGGTAATCTGAGTGCACGCACGATTCCACGCCGTACCGCCGCACGCCCCTGGCGTCGCGGAGAGTCCTCATGCTTGAACACGGCGGACGCCTGCAGCGCGCCGCGGCCGGCTACGGCATTCCGATCGCGCAATGGCTCGATGTGTCCACCGGCATCAACCCGCTGGGCTGGCCGGTGCCGGCGATTCCGCGCGAGGCGTGGACGCGACTGCCCGAGGACGACGACGGCCTCGACACCGCGGCCTGCGCGTACTACGGCTGCGCGTCGCTGCTGCCGACGGCGGGCACGCAGGCGGCGATACAGACGCTGCCGCTGCTGCGCCCGCCGTGCCGCGTCGCCGTGCTCGCACCGGCCTATGCGGAACACGCGCACGCCTGGCGGCGCGCGGGACACGCGGTGATCGCGACCGGCGCCGACGCGCTGCAGGCCTCGGCCGACAGCGCGGACGTCGTGGTGGTCGTCAATCCCAACAATCCCACGGGTCAGCGCTTCGCCGGTGACACGCTGCTCGCCCTGCACGCGCGGCTCGCCGCGCGCGGCGGCTGGCTCGTGATCGACGAGGCCTTCATCGACACGACGCCGGCAGCGAGTCTCGCGGGCTGCGCCGATCGCGAAGGCCTGATCGTGCTGCGCTCGCCGGGCAAGTTCTTCGGCCTCGCCGGCGCGCGCGCCGGGTTCGTGCTCGCGGCACCCGACCTGCTCGCGCGCCTGCGCGAACGGCTCGGCCCGTGGACCGTCGCCGCGCCGACGCGCTGGCTGCTGCGGCACGCGTTCGCCGACCGCGCGTGGCACGACGCCGCACGCACGCAGCTCGCGGCCGCCGGCGCGCGGCTGCGTACGCTGCTGGAGCGGCACGGCCTGCCGGTGGCCGGCGGAACGGATCTGTTCCAATGGATACGAATGGACGATGCGGCAGATCTGCACGAGGCACTCGCGCGCGAAGCCGTGCTGACGCGTCGCTTCGACGCGCCGCCGAGCCTGCGCGTCGGGCTGCCCGGCGACGAGCCCGCGTGGGAGCAGCTCGACACGGCGCTCGCGCGAGCACTCGGCAGCGGCGGCTGCCGACCCGCACGAAACCCGTCCCCGCCCAACCCGCCCCTTGAAGCGGAGGGCTCCAAGCACGTCGCGCTACGATTCCCGGTTCCCGATTGCCGATTTCCGGCCCCACGCGCCCACGTCCTCATGGTCCAGGGCACGACCTCCGATGCCGGCAAGAGCACGCTCGTCGCCGGGCTTTGCCGCTGGCTGCATCGCCGCGGCGTCGCGGTCGCACCGTTCAAGCCGCAGAACATGGCATTGAATTCCGCGGTCACCGTCGACGGCGGAGAGATCGGCCGCGCGCAGGCGCTGCAGGCACAGGCCGCCGGCGTCGCGCCGCACACCGACTTCAATCCGATCCTGCTCAAGCCCAACAGCGACGTCGGCGCGCAGGTCATCGTGCACGGCCGCGCGATCGGCAACATGCAGGCCGGCGCCTACCACGACTACAAGCGCGTCGCGATGCAAGCCGTGCTCGCCTCGCACGAGCGCCTCGTCGCGCGCTACGCGGCCGTCGTCGTCGAAGGCGCCGGCAGTCCCGCGGAAATCAACCTGCGCGCGAACGACATCGCGAACATGGGCTATGCCGAGGCGGTCGACTGCCCCGTGGTCCTGATCGCCGACATCGACCGCGGCGGCGTGTTCGCGCATCTCGTCGGCACGCTCGCGCTGCTCTCCGACAGCGAGCGCGCACGCGTCAGCGGATTCGTCATCAACCGCTTCCGCGGCGACATCGCGCTGCTGCAGTCCGGGCTCGACTGGCTCGAGCGCGAAACCGGCAAGCCCGTGCTCGGCGTGCTGCCCTATCTGCATGGCCTGCATCTCGATGCCGAAGACGCGCTGCCGCGCGAGCCGGGCCGCAGCGACGCGACACTGCGCGTCGTCGTGCCCGCGCTGCCGCGCATCAGCAATCACACCGACTTCGAAGCGCTGCGGCTGCATCCCGACGTCGCGTTTCGCTACATCGGCCCCGGCGAACCGATGCCGGCGGCCGACCTCGTCGTGCTGCCGGGTTCGAAGTCGGTGCGCGCCGACCTCGCCTGGCTGCGCGCACAGGGCTGGGACACCGCGCTGACGCGCCACCTGCGCTACGGCGGCAAGGTGCTCGGCATCTGCGGCGGCCTGCAGATGCTCGGCCGGCGCATCGACGATCCGCACGGCATCGAAGGCGAAGCCGGCGCGAGCGACGGTCTCGGCCTGCTCGATCTCGTCACGACGCTGGAGCCCGAGAAGCAGCTGCGCACGACCTCGGGCGAACTCCGCCTCGACGGCTCCGCACGCGTCGAAGGCTACGAGATCCATTGCGGCGTGAGCCGCGGCGACGCACTGCGCGCACCGCTCGTGCGGCTGGCCGACGGCCGCGACGACGGCGTGCTGTCCGGCGATGGCCAGATCGCAGCCACGTATCTGCACGGCCTGTTCGACGCACCGGAGGCCTGCACCGCGCTGCTGCGCTGGGCCGGACTCGCCGACGCGCAGCCGGTCGATCGCGCCGCGCTGCGCGAGCGGGCGCTCGACGCACTCGCCGACGCGGTCCAGCAGCATCTCGACGTCGCCGCGCTCGACCGCCTGTTTGGCCTCTCGATGCCGGAGGACGCCGCATGCGCACGCTGATCCTCGGCGGCGCGCGCTCGGGCAAGAGCGTGCTCGCCGAACGCCTCGCCGCCGAACACGACGCCGTGCTCTACATCGCGACGGCCGCAGCGGGCGACGACGAGATGGCCGCGCGCATCGATCACCACCGCGCGCGGCGGCCGGCCCACTGGCGGCTCGACGAAACGCCGCTGCGGCTTGCCAATACGCTGCGCCGCGAAGCACACGTCGCGCGCTGCCTGCTCGTCGACTGCCTGACGCTGTGGCTCAGCAATCTGCTCTGCGCCGGCGACGAGGCGCAGTTCGAGCGCGAATGCGCAGCCCTCCTCGACGCGATCGAAACCTGTCCCGGCGAGCTGATCCTCGTCAGCAACGAGGTCGGCCAGGGCGTCGTGCCGCTCGGCGCGCTGACGCGGCGCTTCGTCGACGAAGCCGGACGCCTGCACCAGGACGTCGCCGCGCGCTGCGATCGCGTCGTGTTCACGATCGCCGGGCTGCCGCAGGTGCTGAAGGGCAGCCTTGGCGCGGGAAGCCGTAACCAGTGAAGAGGAGTGAGAAACGAGTGACTAGCGGCACCGCGCTCTTTCCACGCCCATCCCCGAACTGCCGCCCGCCCGACAACAACAGCCTTGTCGCAAAATATTAAATGTTACAAACGAAGGAATGAGCGGGCAGCGGCAAGAATCGAGCAAGGCGGCAGCGCAAGCCCACTCTTTTCTCACTCCCTCCACGCTTTTCTCCCCCAACCGCCGCTCAATCACCCGGAGACTCCCGTGCCGCTCGCCTGGCTGCAGCATCCCGTCCGTTCCATCGATTCCGCCGCCCGCGATGCCGCGCTCGCGCGCCAGCAGGTGCTGACCAAGCCGCGCGGCGCGCTCGGCACGCTCGAAGACCTCGCGGTCACGCTCGCGTCGCTGCAGGGCAAGCCATGCCCGACGCTCGCGCGCGTGCACGTCGCCGTGTTCGCGGCCGACCACGGCATCGCCGAAGCCGGCGTGTCGGCGTATCCGCAGGCCGTGACCGGCGAGATGGTCCGCAACTTCGCCGCCGGAGGCGCCGCGATCAGCGTGCTCGCGCGCGAACTCGGCGCGACGCTCGACGTCGTGCATCTGGGCACGGTCAACGATCCGGGCGCGCTGCCGGGCGTGCGCCGCGACTGGATCGCGCCGGCCAGCGCGAACTTCCTGCATGCGGCGGCGATGGACGACGCGCAGCTCGCACAGGCGCTCGCGGCAGGTCGCAACAGCGTCGCGGCCGCGGCGCAGGCCGGCGCGGAGCTGTTCGTCGGCGGCGAGATGGGCATCGGCAATACCACCGCGGCGACCGCGCTGGCCTGCGCGCTGATCGACGCGAGCCCGAACGAGATCGCCGGCGCGGGCACCGGGCTCGATGCCGCCGGCATCCGGCACAAGGCCGACATCGTCGCCCAGGCCGTCGCCTACCACCGCGCGTTCGCGCACGATCCGCTCGAAACGCTGCGCCGCCTCGGCGGCTTCGAGATCGCGGCGCTCTGCGGCGCCTACATCGCGGCCGCGCAGCACGGCGTCGCCGTGCTCGTCGACGGCTTCATCGCGAGCGTCGCCGCTCTGGCCGCGACGGCAATACGGCCCGAATGCCGGCCGTGGCTGCTGTTCGCGCACCGCTCGGCCGAGATCGGCCACGCGCGCGTGCTCGATGCGCTCGCGGCGAAACCGCTGCTCGACCTTGGCCTGCGCCTCGGCGAAGGCAGCGGCGCGGCCGTCGCCGTACCGCTGCTGCGGCTGGCCTGCGCGCTGCATGCGGGCATGGCGACCTTCGCCGAGGCCGGCGTCACGGACAAGGACTGATGCTCGATCTCATGCGCCACGGCGCGACCGGCCGGCCGAGCTATCGCGGCCGCCTCGACGATCCGCTCAGCGAACTGGGCTGGACCCAGTCGCGCGCGGCGACGGCGGACGGCATCTGGGACGAAGTGGTTTCTTCCACCTTGCAGCGTTGTTCGGCTTTCGCAGAGCATTTCGCCGCAGCGCGGTCGCTGCCGCTGCGTCTGGACGAGCGCCTCGTCGAATACGACTTCGGACGCTGGCAGGGACGGCGCATCGAGGACATCGAACGCGAGGAACCGGCCGCGATCGCGCGCTACCGCGCCGATCCCGAAAACCATCCGCCGCCCGGCGGCGAGGACTTCGCCGCATTCGGCAACCGCGTCGGCGCCGCACTCGATGCGGCCCGCGGCGACGGCAAACGCCGCGTGCTCGTGCTGACTCACGGCGCCGTGATCCGCTGGGTGCAGTGCCGCCTCGCCGGCCTGCCGTTCGGCGCCATGGCCGAAACCGCGATCGCGAATGCATCGGTGCATCGCGTTGCGTGGCGCAGGTTGGGTTGAGCCGAAGGCGAAGCCCAACATCGAGGTGTCGGAGCTTCGACGAACGCGTGAAACAACGGACTCAGACGTGCATCGCCCGAACGTCGCACTCTTGACGAGTGCGTAGTTCGACGTTCTCTGCCGCGATGACACCGCCATGTTGGGCTTCGCTGCGCTCAATCCAACCTGTGATCACCAGTTCTTCGCCTCGACATCGTCCGCGAAGATCCGATCCGGATCACCGTAGGGACGCAACACCGCGAAGTCGTGATGGTTCGCCGCCGGATTCAATGCGTAGCCCGCGACGAGCAGGTTGCCCGAAGGCTCGACCGCGAGTGCGCGCGACTCTTCGTTGGAGTTCACGACCGTGACGACCTTGCGGCCCTGCCCGTCGCCAAAGCCGAAGTCCGGCAGGCCGTTCGGCGTCAGGCGCACGACGAAGAAATCCGGCTGCGGCGAGCCGTTGGCGATCGTGGTCGCATAGCCCGAGGCGACGATCTTGCCGTTGCCCTGCAGCGCCAGCGCGCGCGGTTCGTCGTAGTTGGAGATCGTGCTGACCTTGACGAGCGTGCGGCCGTTCGTGCCGAAGCTCGTGTCCGGCGCACCGTTGGCGAGCAACCGCAGGAAGGTCATGCCGCGGTCGGTGCCGCTGCCGGCGAGCACGATGCGGCCGGCGTCGTCGATGCGCGCGGCACGCAGATCGGACACGCCGGTCGCGACGCCGCCGGAACTGGCCGCGCTGAACGTCACTCGGCCGTTGCTGCCGAAGCTGCCGTCGATCGCGCCGTCGCGCGTGAGGCGTGCGACGAATGCGTTGTTGCGCGCGAAGGTGTAGCCGACCAGCGTGATGCTGTCGTCGGCCGGCAGATCGCCGCGCTGGTTCGTTGCGATGCCCGCGACATAGTCGCTCGTCTGCGCGTCGGCCGCGTAGAAGCCCGGCAGCGTCACGTAGCCGGTGCCGCTGCCGCCGAAGCTGGGATCGAGCACGCCCGCGGCGGTGAAGCGCGCGACCGTCGTGCGCCGGTAGCGGAAGTTTCCGACCGTGAACAGCGTGTTGCCGGCAACGACGATCTTGCCGTCGCGCTGCACGGCCAGATGGCGGCCTTCGTCGTGCAGCGCCGGGCCGGCGACGTCGAGCAGCACCGATCCGGTGCGGCCGCCGCCGATCGCGGCGTCGCCGAAGGTCGTGTCGGTCGTGCCGTTCGGGCGCAGCTTGACGAGCGCATAGTCCGAATAGGCGCCGGGCGCGAGAATGCCGGCGACGAGCAGGCTGCGATCGGGCAGCACCTTGATCGCGTGCGCCTCGTCGACGTTGCCGCCGCGGTCGAGCATGAACAGGCCGTTCGTGCCGAAGCTCGGGTCGAGCCGGCCGTCCGGCAGGTAGCGCGCGACGGCGAAATTCGGCGACGAGCCCGGACCGCTCGCGTTGCGGCCCACGACCGTGCCGGCGGCGACGAAGCGGCCGTCCGGCAGCGCGGCGATGCCGTTGACCTCGTCGTCGGCCGTGAAGAAATCGGTCGTGAGCTTGCCGGCGCTGCCGAAGGTCGGGTCGAGTTCGCCCGGCGGTCCCTGCTGCGCGAGCACCGGTACCGCAGTCAGGAACAACAGCGTTGCAGCCAGTGTCGATGCGTACCCGTGCAATCCGACCGGTGTCTTCGTATGCTTCACGATGGTTTTCCTCGCAGGTGGATGAGCGATCTGCGCCGTTGCGCACCTTGTGCAACACGGCCGTTGCCCTCCGAGGACGGGATTGCTGGTTCAATCCTGTCACTGCAGCCGCTGCTGTTCTTGCCGGAGTGACTGTCGTGTCCGAATCCCATCCGCAGGGCGCTGCCGATCACGAGGTCACGCGACTGCTCGTGGCCTGGAACGGCGGCAGCGCCGACGCCGCCGAGCAATTGACCGAACTCGTCTACGCGCAGGTCCGCGCGATTGCCGGCAAACACCTGCGCCAGTTCGAGGGCGACGTCACGCTCGCGCCGACCGAACTCGCGAACGAGCTGTTCCTGCGCCTGCTCGGCAAGGACATCGACTGGCGCGACCGGCGCCATTTCTTCGGCGTCGTCGTCGCGGCGATGCGCAATCTGCTCATCGACATGGCGCGCGCGCGCGGCAGCGAAAAACGCGGCGGCGGCCAGATCCACGTCACGCTGTCCTCGGCCGAGGACCAGCCGAGCGAGCCGCGCGAACAGGACCAGCTCAACAGCGCGCTCGATGCGCTGCGCGAACTCGACGCGCGCAAATGCGAAGTCATCGAGCTGACCTATTTCCTCGGCCTCAAGCGCGAGGAGATCGCGAGCACGCTCGACGTCTCGCTCGCGACGGTCGACCGCGAACTGCGCTTCGCGCGCGCCTGGCTCAAGGAACGGCTCGAAGCATGAGCGAGCGCTGGCGGCGCCTGCAGGAACTCTTCGATGCGCTGCTCGCGCTGCCGACCGGCGAGCGCGCCGGCTGGCTCGCGCAGCAGCCCGACGCCGAGGATCTCAAGCAGGAGGCACTGCGACTCGCTGCGGCCGACGAGCGCGACGACGCAACGGTCACGCGCCAGTTCGGCTCGGCAGTCGGCGAAGCCGTCGCGCCGACGCCGGCGCGCGGGCTCATGCTCGGGCCTTACCGGCTGCTCTGCGAAATCGGTTCGGGCGGCATGGGCACGGTATTCCTGGCCGAGCGCGCCGACGCCGAGTTCGACCGGCAGGTCGCGATCAAGCTGATCCGCGGCGTACCGACGCGCGATGCCGCCGAGCGTCTGCGCCGCGAACGCCAGATTCTCGCCAAGCTCGAACACCCGCACATCGCGCGGCTGCTCGACGGCGGCACGAGTCCCGACGGCCAGCCCTATCTCGTCATGGAGTACGTGCAGGGCGAGCCCGTCACGCGCTGGTGCCGCGAACACAACGCGCCGCTGACCACGCGCCTGGAACTGCTGCGCAAGGTCTGCCTCGCCGTGCAGTACGCGCATCAGCGCCTCGTGATCCATCGCGAC
>CAMLLF010000074.1 GCA_946480705.1 uncultured Lysobacteraceae bacterium
CGCTCATTTCTGGACTGCGCGCTTCGGCAGTGGGCGAGGAAAGAGTACGTGAAGCAAGAAACGAGTAAAGGCTACGAAGCCGCTTTCACTCGTTTCTCACTCCGCCACGCTCGTTTCCCGTTCACTCCTTTGCATCCCGCGGCGCAAGCTGGTCGAGCAGCCAGGCCTTGGCGAAGCGCCAGTGGCGCACGACCGTCGCGCGCGAGACGCCGCTGGCGAGCGCGATTTCCTCGGTGGTCAGGCCCGAGAAGAATTTGAGTTCGACCATGCGCGCGCAGTCGCGGTCGACTTCCTCGAGCCGGTTCAGTGCCTCGTGCACGGCGATCCAGTCGGTGCGCAGGTCGATGAGCTCGTCGGCGGCATGGTTCTCGGCGCGGTCGAGCTCGACGAACGGCAGTCCGCCGCCGCGCTTCTCGCTGCCGCGCGCGCGCAGGTAGTCGACGACGAGATTGCGGATCGCTCGCGCGGCGACGGCGAAGAAGTGTGCGCGGTTCTGGTAGTCGACGCCGTCGCCGCGGGCGAGCCGCGCATAGGCTTCGTTGACGAGTTCGGTCGCGCTCAGCGTGGGATCGCCGCCGGAACGGCGCAGGCGCATCTGGGCGAGTTCGCGCAGCAGCGGATAGACCGCCGTCATCAGCGCGTTCTCGGCGTCGCGGTCGCCTTCGCGCCAGCGCGCGAGCAGCGCCGTGATGTCGACGGCCTCGCTCACGCGCGCCGCCTTCGCGCGGACGCGGGTCGCCCCGGATCGTCCGCGGCGCCGCGCATCAGCCGGCCTTTTCGCCCGACTGGTGCGCGATCCAGGCGCCGATCAGCGCCGACACGTAGGGGATGGCCTGCGCGCCGAGAATGATCATCCACAGTTCGCCTTCGGTGTACTGGAAGCCGAAGGCGACCATCATGCCGACGATCGCGCAGATCAGCGCGACGAACATCAGCAGCTCCTCGCGCACCGAGCTGAACGCGCTCGGCCGCCCGGACAGGCGCCGGCTCTTCGCGGTGCGGACGAACTCGCCTTTCTTCTTGATCAGGCCCATGAAGATGCCGCGTGCGATCGCGTGGCTCAGCGCCATGCTCGCGATCGAGGCCATGATCGTGTCCTTCCACGAGCACGGTACGCGCACGCGGTACAGCGCGATGCCGAACACGGCCTTGGAAATGAAGAAGCCCATGATCGGCACGAGGAACAGCTGCAGCGGCAGATTGAAGTACTTCGGCAGCGACAGCATCAGCGCGGTCCAGAACAGCGCCATCATCGTGAACACGAGATGCAGCGCGTCGGCGAACCAGCTGAACCAGCCGGTCAGGAAATGGAAGCGCTGGCCCGCGCTCAGCGGCCCCTTGCGCGTGAGCCAGCTCCAGCGGCCCTTGAGGATCTGCATCGCGCCGAAGGCCCAGCGGTAGCGCTGCGACTTGTAGGCGGTAAAGTCGGCCGGGGTCAGGCCGCGGCCCATGATCTCGTCGACGTAGACGAGTTCGAGGCCTTCCTGCATGAGGCGCAGGCCGAGTTCGGCGTCCTCGCAGATCGTCCATTCCGACCAGTTGCCGGTGCGCTCGAGCACGTCGCGCCGGACCATGGTCATGGTGCCGTGCTGGATGATCGCGTTGCGCTCGTTGCGATGGTGCATGCCGATGCGGAAGAAGCCGTCGTATTCCCAGTTGGTCATGCGGCGGAAGTCGTTGTGCTCCCAGTCGCGGTGCGCCTGCGGACACTGTACGACGGCAACTTTGGGATTGTGGAAATATCCCGTCAGCGCCTTGAGCCAGTCGGCGCGGACCGCGTAGTCGGCGTCGACCGCGGCGATGACTTCCGCGCGCGGATCGGTTTCGGTCAGGCCGAAGTTCAGCGCGCCGGCCTTGAAGCCGGGCCACGGATTCAGATGGAAGAAGCGGAATTTCGGACCGAGCTTCGCGCAGTGTTCCTCGACCGGTTTCCAGACCGCCTCGTTCTTCGTGTTGTTGTCGAGCACGAGCACTTCGAAGTTCTCGTAGTCGAGCGCGGCCAGCGAATCGAGCGTCAGGATCACCATCTCGGGCGGCTCGTTGCAGCAGGCGAGATGGATCGACACGAACGGCTGGCGCTCGTCGGGCGCCGGCGTCAGCAGGCCGAAGCCGCGCAGCCAGCTGCGCCGCCAGATGACTTCGGTGAACTCGAACGCGTTGATCAGCAGGATGCCGATGATCGCGAGCTGCGCGGGCATCAGCACGCCGAGCATGGCCCAGTCGATCGGATCGAGATAGAACGTGTAGGGCACCGTCGTCGACCAGACGAGCACGCCGGCGGACAGCTGGATGAGGCCGAGGAAGAACAGCCGGCCTGCGACGCGGAAGCGCGTGAACGCCCAGGCGAACCAGATCATCGGAAACAGCGCGAGCCCCGATGCCGCGAGTGCCTTCCACGGCCAGCTCGGGTCTTCGATGACCGGGCCGACCATCGAGAACTTCGGATTGCGGTCGGCGCCGAACACGCCCCAGTAGGCTTCGGCGCGGCCGCCGATTTCCTCTTTCCAGGGCTGGTCGAACGCTTCCATGATGTAGTAGTCGAGGCCCTGGTCGCGCGCGACGTTCAGCCATTCGCGGATGAAGTGCGCCTCGTCGGCGAGCGTCGGATCGGCGAACTGCTTGCGGTCGCCGTAGCTCGGCCAGCCGATTTCGCCGATGACGATCTTCTTGTGCGGATACAGCCGGCGCAGCTCGTTGTAGTTGCCGAGCGCGAAACCGATCGCATCCTTGCGCGGCACGCCTTCCCAGTACGGCAGCAGGTGCAACGTGATGAAGTCGACGTGCTCGACGAGCTCGGGATACTTGAGCCAGATGTGGATCGGTTCGGCGGTCGAGACCGGCTGGCGGATCTGCGCGCGCGCGCGATCGAGGTAGTCGATCATCTGGTCGATCTTCAGATCGTCGCGCAGCATGGACTCGTTGCCGATCATGACGCGATCGATGTTCGGCCAGCGCCGCGCGGCGCTGATGACGGCTTCGAGCTCGATCTCGTTGTGCTCCATGCGCCGGTCGAGCCAGGCGCCGGCGAGCACGTCGAGGCCGAGATCGCGCGCGAGTCGCGGGATCGCTGCACTTTCGAGCGAGGAATACGTGCGCACGCGCTTGGCGTGTTTCGCGATGATGCGCAGGTCCGACGCGAGTTCGTCCTCGTTCGGATAGTTGCTGTGCAGCGGACTCTGGTAGCGCTGGAACGCGTTGAAGGCGAAGCCTTCGATCTTGCCTTCCCAGTTCGGGATCTGCGCAGGCCGGTTGATGTAGGCCCACAGCGCGATGTTGAGCGCCGCAACGATCAGGGCGAGGAGGACGGCACTCCACAGCGATTTCTGGACCACGACGGGCTGTGGATTGCTCAAGACAAACCTCGGTAAAGAGCAGCGGAACGCAAAGTGGCGCGCAGGATAGCCCATGCGCGAATCGGGTCACAACGCAGGCGCGGCGCGGGTTGCGGCACGCACTTGCGTACGCTTCACGGCGGCGGAGTGCCGGCCGGCGGTGCGTTCGGCTTGCGTCGGCGATTGATCAGGATCGGCAGCAGGGCGAGCAGCGCCATCGCGAACATCGGCGCGATGAACCAGGGGTCGGCGAGCAGGTGGCGGTCGAGCGTGCCGTCGGCGGCGAGGTTCTTCGCGAGGCCCGCGCCGACCATGCTTTCCATCGTCGTCGTCAGCGTGCCGCCGACGCCGGTCGCGAGCAGGAACAGCCACGGCGGGCAGCGCAGCCAGGCCAGCGCGACGGTGACGCCGCCGAACGGAAACACCGGCACGAGACGTAAAAAAAACGTATAGCTCAGCGGGTGCCCGTGATAGCCCTGGCGCAGCCGTTCGACGAGCGCCGGCGCCGGACCGACCTTGTCGCCGCCGAACGCGAAGCGGCTCGCGCCGTAGAGGACGGCGGCGCCGAGGAATACGCCGATCGACGACAGCGCCGTGCCGAGCGCCGCGCCGAACAGCATGCCGCCGGCGAGGATCAGCACGACGGCACCCGGAATGCCGGTGGAAACCGCCGCGGTGACGATGCCGATGTGAATCAGCGCGGAGAGCAGCGGGTGCGCGGCGATCTGCAGCTGCAGTTCGTCGCGCTCGGCGACGATGCCGGCCGGGCCGAAGCGGTCGAGCACGCCCGACGCGAACAGGCCGACGCCGACGAGGACGAGCAACAGCAGCGGAAGCAGCGAACGTAGACGATTCATGGCGGGGCAGGGCTGGGCCGGCGCGGCGGCCGCCGACGCCGCAAAAAAATGGGGCCGGATGACCGGCCCCAGGTGTGAAGCTCCGTGCGCAGTCTAGCCGATCACGGTGCCGGCTCGAAGCCGTTGCCGAAAATGCGGTCGGTCGCGAGCACGACGACGAGACCGTCGTGATCGGACGCGCCGATCGCGATGTTCGGGCAGCCCGGCGGCACGGTGGCCGGCGGCGTCGGCGTCACGTTGCACAGGCGCTCCCATTCGTTCGGTCCGTCGTTGTCGGCGCGGCCGTAGTCGAAGCCGGCGAACATGGCCTTCGCGGTCGCGCTGAGCAGGGCATGGTCGAGCGACTGCTGGGTCGGCACGTCGCGTGTGTTGAAGCCCTGGACCTGACCGAAGTTTTCGGTGAACAGGAACGAATAGCGCTCGTCCTCCGGCACCGACATCACCGCGTTCCAGAGTTTCGGCGTGACGACGGTGTTGCCGGTGTAGTCGAGCAGATTGGCCGCGTCGTCGTAGGTGCCTTCCATCATGCCGAGCATATGCGTCCAGCCGTCGCTGAACTGGTAGTCGTTGAAGTCGCCGACGACGGTCAGCACGCGGCCCGGATGAGCGAGCTGGAATGCCTGGATCTGCTCGGCGTGGTACTTGCCCTGGTTGAAGCGCTTGAGGCGGTTGCGGTCGACATCGGCCTGCACGCAGCTCGCGCCGCCGGTCTGGTCGACGCAGCTGCGTGATTTGGGATGCACGACCATGACCGCGAACGGCAGGTTGCCGTTGGCCGTGAAGGTGGCTTCGAGCAGCAGCGGCGGACGATCGTGCAGCAGCGCGGTCGAGCTGCCGGTCGGATCGTTCCAGGTCTGCGTCTTGCCGAGCTGCGTCGTCGCGGTGATCGCGACGCGGTCGCTGCGCACGAGGAAGCCGACGTCGATGCCGCCGATGTCGTTGCCTTCTTCGAGGCGCGCCGTGTAGGCAACGCCGCTGTCGGCCTGGATCTTCGTCGCGAGCGCCTGCAGCACGGCCAGGTTCTCGACTTCCACGACGCCGAGCACATCCGGCAGGCGCAGCACGTCGTTCACGTACTTCGACAGGCGCGCGACCTTGTAGTTGAAGCCGTCGGTCGTCGGCGTCGGCGCGAGGCAGGGATCGGCGCCGGTGCCGTTGTTGGTCGTGTCGCAGAAGCGCAGCATGTTGAACGCGCCGATGCGCAGGTCCGTCGAGCCGTGCGATTCGCGCACGGCACGCGGAACCGGCGCGGCCTGCGTCGCGGTGAATTCAGTCGCCCACAGCTCGTAGTCGCCGAAGTCGTAGCCGAGCACGCCCGTGGCGCTGAAGCGCGTGCCGCCGGTGATCGGCGTGTCCTGCGGCACCGCGCCGAAATAGTCCGCATCGAGTTCGAACATTTCCGGATTGCCGTCCCACTGGCCCGCGGCCATGTTGCCGGCGGTCGGCACCAGCGGATACAGCAGGCCGGGTTCGCGCACGCCGCGGCGGCCGTTCGCGGTGATGAACACTTCGGCATAGGTTTCCGTCGCCGGCGAACCAAAGCGCTGGTTGCCCGTGTTGACCATGCCGTCGGCGATGTGCACGCGCATGAACTCGAAGCACTCGTAGTTGCTGCCGCTGGTCAGGCAGGTCGGCGTTGCCGGGTGCGGCGAGGGCACGCTGTCGTTGAACTCGACCGGCGTCGGCAGCGGGTTGCCGCCGCTGACGAACGTGACGGTGGCCGAGCCGATCTCGGTCAGGCCGTTGAATTCGAGCGCCGTGCCCGAGACGTTGACCATGTCGCCGACCTGCACGGTCGGCGCCGTGCTCGTGAACACATAGATGCCTTCGGACGTGTTCGGGTTGTTGTCGGCGCGCACGTCGGGGGCCTGCATCGTGAAGCCCTGCGGGCCCTTGCCGGTCACGATGTTGTTGACCGTGAGCACGGTCTGGCTGACCAGCGGGCCGGCCAGGCCGTCGCCCTGGATGTCGTGGATTTCCACGGCGTCGTCGTTCGTGATCGTGCCGGTTGCCGTCGCCGTTCCCAGCGTCGCGTTGACCGGCGCGCTGATCGTCACGGTGAAGGTCTCGTTCGCTTCGGCGACGGTATCGCCGTTGACGGTGACGCTGAGCGTGCCGCTGGTCTGGCCGGCGGCGACACTGCCGCTGCCGTTGACGATCGCGACGAAATCGCTGCCGCCGCCGGCCGTGCCGTCGGTGGTGTTGACCGTGAACGTGGTGCCGCCGGCCGGCGCGGGCGCCGTGAGCGTCAGCGGGAAGTTCAGCAGAATCGTACTGGAATGACCTTCGACGACGCTCGCATTGCCGATGCTGAGCGCCGGGAACGCGTCGTCGTTCGTGATCGTGCCGGTGCCCTGGCCGTCGGCGATCTGCGTGCCCGGCGGAGGCGTGCCGAGGTTGACGAAGAACTGTTCGTCCGATTCGACGTTCGTGTCGCCGTTGACGGTGATGTCGACCGTCGCGCTGGTCTGGCCTTCGAGGATCGTGACCGTGCCGCTCGCGCCGACGTAGTCGTTGTCGGCGGTCGTCGCGGTGTCGTTGGCCGTGCCGAACGGCACGGCGATGCCGCCCGGACCGGCGGCGAGGCTCGAGCTGATCGTGAACTGCGCGGCGACCGTGGCGCTGTTGCCTTCGGTGACCGTGACGTCGCTGATCGAGAGCTGCGGCAGCACGGCGTCGTCGTTGTTGATCGTGCCGACGCCCTGTCCGTCATTGACGGTCGCGCCCGTCACGTTCGTCACGTTGACGAAGAACTGTTCGTTCGATTCGATGGTCGAGTCACCGTTGACGGTGACGTCGAACGTGTAGCTGGTGCCGGTTGCCGCGATGGTCTGCGCGGTCAGCGTCTTCTGCACGTAGTCGGAATCGGCCGCCGTGGCCGTGTCGTCGGCGGTCGCGATGTCGAAAGTGACACCGCCGGCCGGCGCAGGACCGCTGAGGCTCACCGTGAAGCTCGCCGTCGTCGTGCCGGCGGCCGGGCCTTCGCCGACGGTGACGTCGCTGATCGACAGCGACGGCGTCGGTACGATGGTGCTGCCGGTGACGTTGATGTCGTCGATGCCGACGTGCTCGTCGGAACCCGCCGCGTCGGTCGTGATCCAGCGCACCTGGACCAGCGCCTGATTATCGGCCGCTGTCGGCAGCGTGATGTCGCGCGTGATGTCGGGGCCGGCCGGCGTGCCGGTCGTGGTCGCGTCGGCGATGTAGGCCGAGGCAATGTTCGTGAAGTCGCCGCTGTTGCCGACGCGGTACTGCAGCGCAACCTGCTGCGCGGCGTTGTCGGCGCCGGTTTCGAGATCGCGGACTGTGTAGGCGACGTGGATCGTTTCCCTGCCGGTCGTGTTGAGGTTCAACAGCAGGAACGGCGCCTTGGCGGTGCCGCTGCCGGCGAGGGCGACGGTGGAATTGGTCAGCTGGAATTCGGTCACGCCGCCGGTGGTGAACGAGTTCGGCGTGGTCTGGTTGGCGTTGACGTTGACCGGCGTTCCGGTGCCGTCGGCGACGATCGTCTGTGCATCCGCACCGGTGCCGGCGGCGAGTCCGTCGCCGCGGTATCCGATGAAGCCGGGCACGCCGGACCAGTCGTTGGCCGCCGTGATCAGGCCGTTGTTGTTCCAGTCCTGCGATACCGGCAGCGTGAGCGCCGAGTTGTCGGCCAGCGCCGTCGCGCTGACACTTGCCATCAGCAGCGCCGGCAACCACACGCGCCGCGTAACACCCGTCTTCATAGTTGACCCCTGAACGATGATCGCCCGGCAGGCGCCGGGCGGAAATGAACTGGCGAGCGGACGATGACGGCACGTAGGCCACGATGCGGCGAAGACGCCGCGGATTCGCGGGTCTTCGCGTTTTCGTGGCCATCGGCCGTCAGTTCGGTTTCCTTGATTCCGTCACGCGTCGCGCCAGCAACCGCGTTTTCCCGCGACACGCCGCCGATCCGGCGGGGCGTGCGACTGTCCGTCGCCGCGGGACAGCAATGTCCTGCCCGGACGCCGCCATCGAAAGGCGGGCAGGCTAGCACGGGCTTTTGACGATTTCATGTCGCCCGGTGGAGCGCGAATGGGGAATTGGAGATCGGGGGGGATCGTAGGAGCGGGGACCGCGAAACCCTCCCCTTCACGGGGAGGGTCGGGTGGGGACGGGTGTCGGTTCCGCAAACGTCGTCCCGATTCCCGCGGAAGTCATGCCAGCAGCGAGCGCAGCATCCAGGCCGTCTTTTCGTGCGCCTGCATGCGCTGCGTGGTCAGGTCGGCAGTCGGCTGGTCCGAGGCCTTGTCGGCGAGCTGGAACACTTCGCGGGCCGTGCGGGCGACGGTTTCGTGGCCGTCGACGAGCTGCTGGACCATGTCGCGCCATTCCGGCACGCCGGTTTCCTCTTTGATCGACGACAGCTTGCCGAACTGCGCGCTGGAACCGGGCGCGACCACGTCGAGCGAGCGGATGCGCTCGGCGATCTGGTCCAGGGCGAGCCAGAGTTCGTTGTACTGCGTTTCGAACATCAGGTGCAGCGTGTTGAACATCGTGCCCGTGATGTTCCAGTGGAATCCGTGCGTCTTCAGATACAGCGTGTACGTGTCGGCGAGCAGGCGCGACAGGCCCTTGGCGATCGCTTCCCGGTCCTTCTTGGCAATGCCGATATCGATACCCATGTGCAGACTCCCGTTGTGGTTCAGGCGCGACACTCTACCGCGGTCGTCGCGCGCCGGGCGCACGGGAAGACGATGGTCGCGATAGGCACCCGCTATGATTGGCGGTTCCGCGGGCGTTCTCCCGCGTATCTGATGTGTGATGGCTGACAAGAATTCCACTGGCGCGACAACGGCGGCGCGCCCCGCGACCGAGACCGTCGCGCGCATCGCGGCCCAGCGCAAGGCGCTCGATCGCGTGCTCGCGCGTGATTTCTCGCGCCTGCTCGGACGCTGGCGGCGCTTCAACGACGCGCCGATGCAGGCGACCGACGACGCGCTCGCGCGGCTCGATGCCGACATCGCGGCCTCGCGCGCGCGGCGCGATCAGCGCGCGGCGCGGGTGCCCGAGATCCGCATCGACGAAAGCCTGCCGATCGCGGCCAAGGCCGATGAGATCGTCGCGCTGATCCGGCGCCATCAGGTCGTCGTGCTCGCGGGCGAAACCGGTTCGGGCAAGACCACGCAGCTGCCGAAGCTCTGCCTCGCCGCCGGCCGCGGCATCGCCGGCCGCATCGGCTGCACGCAGCCGCGTCGCATCGCCGCGCGCAGCGTAGCCCGTCGCGTCGCGCAGGAACTCGGTACCGAAGTCGGCAAGCTCGTCGGCTTCCAGGTGCGCTTCAGCGATCAGGTCTCCGAAGAGTCGCTGATCAAGTTCATGACCGACGGCATCCTGCTCGCGGAAACCCAGAGCGACGCCTGGCTCAACGACTACGACACGCTGATCCTCGACGAGGCGCATGAACGCAGCCTCAACATCGACTTCCTGCTCGGCTATCTCAAGCGCCTGCTCGCCAAGCGGCGCGATCTCAAGCTCATCGTGACTTCCGCGACGATCGACACGGCGCGCTTCTCCGCGCACTTCGGCAACGCGCCCGTGGTCAACGTCGAAGGCCGCAGCTATCCGGTCGAAGTGCGCTGGCGCCCGCCGCTGTCGGACGCGCCGCGCGGCGACAGGCCGCGCACGGCGTCCGAGCGCGGCGACCTGAGCCTCACCGAACAGATCGTCGCCGTCGCCGACGAGATCACGGCCGAGGATCCGCGCGGCGACGTGCTCGTGTTCCTGCCGGGCGAGCGCGAGATCCGCGACGCGCACCTTGCGCTGGCCCGGCGCCAGTACCGCGCCACCGAAGTACTGCCGCTGTACGCGCGGCTGTCGGCGAACGATCAGGACCGCGTGTTCAAGCCCGGTCCGCAGCGGCGCATCGTGCTCGCGACGAACGTCGCGGAAACCTCGCTGACCGTGCCGCGGATCCGCTACGTCATCGACACGGGCACGGCGCGCGTCAAACGCTATTCGCCGCGCTCGCAGCTCGAGCGCCTGCATATCGAGCCGATCGCGCAGGCCGCCGCGGAGCAGCGAAAGGGACGCTGCGGCCGCGTCGGCCCGGGCGTCTGCTTCCGCCTGTACGACGAACAGGATTTCGCGCAGCGTCCGCGCTATGCCGATCCGGAAATCCTGCGCAGTTCGCTCGCCGGCGTGATCCTGCGCATGCTGAATCTGAAGCTCGGCGATGTCGCCTCGTTTCCGTTCGTCGAGGCGCCGCCCGAACGCGCGATCGGCGACGGCTACCGCCGCCTGACCGAGCCGGAGCTGCGCTTCGAGGCGATGCAGACGCT
>CAMLLF010000075.1 GCA_946480705.1 uncultured Lysobacteraceae bacterium
TGCTCGAGGAAGTCGCGGCGGTAGCGGTACGAGACATTGAGCACGCCGTCGCCGAGGAAGCGGCGCTGCAGGCTGACCGCCGACAGGTCGGTGCGATCGTCGTTCGGATCCCACTGCTCGGCGATCTTGAGCCGCCACTTGTCCGACAGATGCAGGTCGAGTTCGCCGACATAGGCCGAGCCGGAATAGTCGGTCGCCGGGCCGTAGAGCTGCACGCGCTGCTCGTCGAAATAGCGGATCTGGCCGAGGCTCGCCGACAGGCGCTCGGCGCCGGTCGCGGTCTCGAGCAGGCGCGTGGTCAGCGCGACGGTCAGGTTGTTCGCGTCCATCTGCCGGTCGGCGCCGCTGTAGCGGTTGGTCGTGAACAGCTGCGGGAAGTCGAAGGTCAGCAGCTGCGTGTCGAACAGCGGCAGGTCGCTCTGGTCGCGATAGGGCACGCGCAGGTAGTACAGGCGCGGCTCGAGCGTCTGCGTGTAGCTCGTGCCGAACAGGTTCGCGTCGCGCTCGAAGATCAGGCCCATGTCGAGGCTGCCGATCGGCGTCGTGCGCTGTGGCGTCGCGCCGAGTTCGCGGCCGTCCGCCAGCTCGGTCTCGACGTCGTAGCGCGTGTGGCGCACGCCGAACTCGGGACGCAGGAACCACGACGCGCCTTCGAGCGGCAGGCTCAGATACGGATAGACGTCGAGGCGCTGGCCCGTGGTCGGGCAGACGCGCGTGCCGTTGCCGTCGCGGAAGCAGTCCTTGTCGAATGCGACGAATTCGGATTTCACGCCGCCGCGCAGGCGGCCGACGAGATCGACGTCGCCGTCGAAGGTGATGCGCGGCAGACGGATGTAGGGTTCGAACTGATCGGCGAGCGCCGGGTCAGTGACCTGATACTTGTCGCCGCCGGCGGCGAAGCTCCAGCCGCGACCGCGGCCGTTGAGGTACATGCTCGACGGCAGCAGGCTCGTCGAGATCGCCGACAGGCTGTCGCCGAAGTCCTCGAAGTAGCGCTTGTCGCTGACGCCGTTGACGTTGGCGGCGAAATTCCAGTTCGCGTTGAGATACGTGAAATTGTCCCAGTGCCACTGGCCGCGCTCGCGCTCGGCGCGGCGGTCGTTCGGCATCCAGGTGCCGTCGACCTGGCCGCGGCTGCGCTCGGTCAGATAGCGGAACTCGGCGCCGGGCATGAATCCGCGCTGCGTGACGATGCGCGGATACAGCGTCATGTCGTAGTTCTCGGCGAGATTCAGGTAGTACGGCAGCGTCAGGTCGAGACCGCTGTTGCCGTTGAATCCGAAGCTCGGATAGAGAAAGCCGCTCTGCCGCCGGTCGTCGGTCGGGAAGCGCGCGTAGGGCAGCCAGAAGATCGGCACGTCTCCGACGCGAAGCGTCACGTCGTGTCCGCGCGCCACGCCCTCGGCCTGGTCGATCGTGATGTCGTCGGCGCGGATCTCCCAGCTCGGCTGGTCGGGATCGCAGGTCGAGAAGCGCACGAGCGTCATGCGCGCATGATCGTCGTCGATGAGCTCGGCCTGTTGCGCGCGGCCGTTGCCGCGCGAATTCAGCAGCTGGAACTGCACGGTGTCGAGCACGGCCGTGTTCGGCGTGGTCTTGCCCTGCGCCTTGTCGGCCGACAGCAGCATGCCGCGATCCTGATAGCGCACGTTGCCCTGCGCGATCCAGGCCGTGGTCTCGGTCCAGTAGGTGAGTTCGTCGGCACGGATCAGCTGATCGAGCCGCTGTACGCGCGCGTTGCCCTGCAGCACGTACTTGGTTTCGTCGGCGCTCTGGAAGCGGTCGGCCGCGAAATCGGTTTCGGCCTCTTCGCGCTTGCCCGTCGCCGGCAGGCCGGCAACGTGGAAGGACAGCAGCGCGTTGGGCTTGCACAGGCTGAAGTCGTCGGACTTGCGCGGGCACTGGTCGCTGCCCGGAAGGCAGGCGGCCCGATTGGCGGCGTTGTCGGCCGCATGGGCGCCTGCGCCGTACAGGCACAGGACGGTGGCCTGCACCAGATGGCGCAGTCGGAAAGTACGCGAAAGATTGCGCGGCACAGGCAGGTCTTTGGCAGACGGCGAGGCGCGTAAGATGCCCGAAAGCCGGTCATTGCAGCAATCGGCGCGACCATAAGTGCTTGACGGCGCTGCTTGTAGGATCGCGCGGCATCCCCATCTGGAACGACCATGAATGCCAAGATCGAGAAATCCGACACCGAGTGGCGCGACCAGCTCACGCCCGAGCAGTACGCGATCTGCCGCTGCTCCGCGACCGAGCGCGCGTTCAGCGGCAAGTACTGGGACCACCACGAGACCGGCACCTACCACTGCGCCGCCTGCCGGGCCGAGCTGTTCGGCTCCGGCGCGAAGTACGACTCGGGCAGCGGCTGGCCGAGCTACTACGAACCGCTGTCGCGCGAGGCCGTGACCGAGCACTTCGACGAAACGCACGGCATGCGCCGCATCGAAGTGCGCTGCGCCCGCTGCGATTCGCACCTGGGGCACGTGTTCCCCGACGGCCCGCGGCCGACCGGGTTGCGGTATTGCATCAATTCGGCGGCGCTGGAGTTCGAGGCAGGAACGAGTGCGCAGGAGTGAGGAAAGAGTGGCCACTTCAAGGGCTTGATCACTCGTTTCTCACTCCTGACAACTCATTCCTCTAGATACACCCCTGCGCCACCGGCGTCAGCGAACAGACGTCGAGCGACAGCACGTTGCCTTCGGACGAGGTGCGGAACAGCACGTCGTTGTTGACGAAGATCGGCACCGACGGATAGCCGACGACGCCGATGTCCGGGTTCACGCGCCAGCGGATCTCGCTGCCGTTCTGGATCGTCGTCGACGTGACCGGCACGAGGAATTCCAGCCAGAACCCCTGGCCCGAGCGCCACGCACCGCCGTCGGCGGTATTGCGCGGCGCGCGGAATGCCCAGCCTTCGAGCCCCTGCGCGAGCTGCTGCGGGCAGCCGTAGCCGGAATCGTTGCCGAGGTTGATCAGGCGCGGGCCGTTCGGCACGCGTGCGAAGCAGAACGCCGGATTCTCCGCCGAGATCGCCGGCGTCACGCCGTTGGGCAGCAGCAGTTCCAGTCCGATCACGCTGCCGCCGCAGGGATTGCCCGGGTGGCTGATGATCAGGTGCGTGTAGAACACTTCGCCGACGGCCGGCGTGCGATTGGGCGGCAACAGCGTGTAGCCCGTATACGCCTGCACGCGGATCTGGCTGATCGGCGGATCGCTCGCGCACGCGAAGTTCGTGCCGATGCTCTTGAACACGCCGTCGAACCACGGCAACTGCAGCGCAGCGGCGGGCCGCGCGGCAAGGCAGGACACGGCGGCAACGGCGAGACTGGCAAACAGGCGACGCATGATGCGGATTCCTTCGACGACGGCCGCGGAACGCGGGAGTTGTCACCGAGGACGGGGCGGCGCTGCGAAAACTGTCAGCGACGCGCGGGGCGCAATGCCCTGTTGCGCCCGCGTTATTCGATCAGCGCCGCGACGTGCGCCTGCACCGACTGGCGCAGCGCGGTCAGGCTGTAACCGCCTTCGAGACTCGACACGATGCGGCCCTGCGCATGTTTGTCGGCCAGCGCGACGAGCTCGTGCGTGACCCACGCGTAGTCCTCGGCGTCGAGGTTGAGGTTCGCGAGCGGGTCGAGGCGATGCGCGTCGAAGCCGGCGGAAATCAGCAGCAATTGTGGCGCGAACGCATCGAGCGCGGGCAGCACGCGTTCGCGGTACGCCGCGCGGAACTCGCCGCTCCCGCCGCCGGAAGGCAGCGGTTCGTTGACGATGTTGCCGACGCCGGTCTCGCGGCGCAGACCCGTGCCGGGATACAGCGGCATTTCGTGCGTCGACGCGTAGAGAACGCGCGGATCGCTGACGAAGATGTCCTGCGTGCCGTTGCCGTGATGCACGTCGAAGTCGACGATCGCGACGCGCTGCAGGCCGCTCGCGAGCGCATGCCGCGCGCCGACCGCGACGCTGTTGAACAGGCAGAAGCCCATGGCCTGCGCGGCGGTCGCGTGATGGCCCGGCGGTCGCACGGCGCAGAACGCGCGGCGATGACGCGCGGCGAGCACGTCGTCGACGGCGGCGCAGACCGCGCCCGCGGCGCGCAGCGCCGCGTCGAGCGAGTCCGGCGACATGACGGTGTCGGCGTCTATGCGCAGCGATGCGTCGCCGGCCGGCGCGGCGTCGAAGATCTGCGCGACGTGGCCCGGACTGTGCGCGAGTTCGAGCTGCGTGCGCGTCGCGCGCGGCGCTTCGATGCGGTCGATGCCGGCGAAGCGGTCATGGGTCAGCGCTTCGAGCACCGCGCGCAGGCGCGCCGGCGATTCCGGGTGGCCGGCGCCCGGGTCATGGGCGAGGCAGCTGGCATGCGTGTAGAGCGCGAGATGCATGATTCAGGCGCTCTGCGGCTTCTTGCGGCGTTCGTGCTGCCAGAGCACCTCGCCGTGGCCGCTGCGCCGCGCGAGCACGCGCGCGAGCACGAACAGCAGGTCGGACAGGCGATTCAGATAGCGCGTTGCCTCCGCGCGCACGCTTTCGTGTTCGGCCAGCGTGACGACTTCGCGCTCCGCGCGGCGGCAGACCGTGCGCGCGAGATGGCAGGTCGCCGCGGCGATGCCGCCGCCCGGCAGGATGAAATCCTTGAGCGGAGGGAGGTCGTCGTTGAAGCCGTCGAGTACGGTCTCCAGCCGCGCGACGTCGTCGTCGAAGACCATGGCCATGCCGGGGATGCACAGCTCGCCGCCGAGGTCGAACAGGTCGTGCTGGATCTGCGTCAGCGGTTCGCGAATGTCGTCGCCGATGTCGTGCGCGATCAGCATGCCGATCACGCTGTTGAGTTCGTCGACGGTGCCGTAGGCGCTGACGCGCGCGGAGTCCTTGCGCACGCGCGAGCCGTCGCCGAGTCCGGTCGTGCCGTCGTCGCCGGTGCGCGTGTAGATCTTCGAGAGTCGGTTGCCCATGAAATGCTCGCGCGGGCCGCGAATCGGGCCCGTCAGTAAACGTGTGGAAAATGCGCGGTTCGCGTCAGTCGTCCTCGAAGCGCGAAGCGTTGGTGTAGCTTACTTCAAACTGCCCGAGCCGATAGCGGATGCGGCTCGCGCGCGCATAGCCGAGCTGCAGCGAGAACGCGCGCGCCGGCGGCAGGGCGAGCGCATGGCAGAGCAGTGCGCGGATCGATCCGGCGTGGGCAACGGCGAACACGCCGTCGTTGTCCTGCGTCGAACCCAGCAGCGCCGCGAGCCACGCGCCGGTGCGCCGCATGACGTCGCTGAAACTCTCGCCGCCGGGCGCTTCCTGGATGACCCAGTTGTCGGCCCAGTGGCGGTAGTGGTTGGCGTCCTCGTTGACGATCGCGTCCCAGCGCCTTCCGTCCCAGTCGCCGAAATGCAGTTCGCGCAGACGCGGATCGGCCAGCGGCTCGGTCGCGAAGCGCGCCGCGAATACTTGCGCGGACTGCTGCGCGCGGCGCAGGTCGCTCGTGAACAGGAAGCGCGGCGCGTCGCCCTGCCAGTGCGCGGCGAGCCGCTGGATCGCGAGAAACCCTTCGCTCGACAGCGGCACGTCGGTGTGTCCGACGCAGAGCCCCGGTGCGGCCTCGGAGTCGCCGTGCCGCACGAGAATCAGATCCATCGTTGTGCTCCCGCGCAGACGAGATAGCACGCCAGTTCGACGATCTGGTTCGCCGCGCCGAGCGTGTCGCCGGTGATGCCGCCGAGCTGCGCGCGGAAATACAGGCCGGCGAGTGCGACGACGGCGATGCTGGCCACTGCTGCGAGCAGCGCGAGCCGGCCGAGCGGCGCGACGAGCACGAACGCGAGCAACGCGCCGGCGCCGACCTGGACCCAGCCGATGCCGTCGGCGACGGGCTTGTTCGCTGCCTGGCCCTCGCGCGCATAGCCGAGCGTCGCGGCCAGCGGCAGCACGCTCCAGCGCGCGAAGATATGACCGAGCCAGAGTGCGGCGAACAGCAGCGACGGCGACAGGCTCGCGAGCGCCAGGTATTTGCCGCCGAGCACCGCGGCGAGCGCGAGCGCCGCATAGCTGCCGATGCGGCTGTCGCGCATGATCTCGAGCTTGCGTTCGCGCGTGAATCCGCCGCCGAGACCGTCGGCCGTGTCGGCGAGGCCGTCTTCATGGAAACCGCCCGTGACGACGATGGCTGCGGTCAACGCGGCCCAGGGCGCGAGCGCCGGCGGCAGCCATTGCAGACTGAGCCAGGCCGCGAGCGCCGCGACGGCCGCGACCAGCGCGCCGACGAGCACGAAGTAGGGAGCGGCCTGGGCGAGCCGTGCCGGCTCGGCGTAGCTCCAGCGCGCGAACGGCAGGCGCGTGAGGAACGTCGCGGCGGTGGCGAACAGGCGCAGCGGATGGCTCATGGCGGGCGGCGGGGTAAGCGAACGCCGAGCGTAGCCGATGCGGTGCGACGGCGGAAATGCGCCGGCGTTGCGGCCGCGGCGCGATGCCGCAGGTGCGGCCCGCCCGGCCGCGCGGCCGGCCGCTTATGATTGCGCGATGACTACAGTCTTCGACGTCACCGTCATCGGCGGCGGCCTGGTCGGCACGAGCCTCGCCATCGCGCTCCATCACAGCGGCCTGTCGGTCGCGCTCGTCGAGGCGGCGACGCCCCAGGCGCTGAGCCGGCCGCGCGAGGACGAACGCAACCTCGCCCTTGCACGTGCGAGCACGGTCGCGCTGCAGACCCTCGGCGTCTGGCCGCGCCTGGCCGGGGCGGCCACGCCGATCGAGCGCCTGCACGTGAGCCGCGCCGGCGAATTCGGCACGCTGCGGCTGTCCGCCGCGGACGCCGGCCTCGATGCGTTCGGCGCGGTCGTGCCGGCGCGGCTGCTCGGCCAGGCGCTGCAGCAAGAACTGGATCTGTGCACTCGGATACACCGATACACGCCGGCGGAGCTCGCGGGATTCGACGTCGGCGCCGATGCGGTGCGCGCGACGCTGCGCACGGCCGGCGGCGACAGGGCGCTGTCGACGCGGTTGCTCGTCGGCGCCGACGGCACGCCCTCGCGCGTGCGCGCGCTCTGCGGCATCGGCAGCGACGAGGTCGACTACGGCCAGACCCTGTTCGTCTGCAGCCTGCTGCCGCAGCGGCCGTTGGCCGGACTCGCCTACGAACGCTTCAGCGACGCGGGTCCGGTCGCACTGCTGCCGTTGAACGATCGCCGCGCGGGCTTCGTGCTCAGCGTGCCCACGTCCGAGGCCACCGAGGTCGCCTCGCTCGGCGACGACGCGTTCCTCGCGCTCGCGCAGCGCCGATTCGGCTGGCGCGCGGGACGTTTCAGCCGTCCGGGCCGGCGCAGTGCGCACGCGATACGCCGCGTCGTCGCGCGAAGCCTCATCGCGCCGCGCTGCGTGCTCGTCGGCAACGCCGCGCAGACGCTGCATCCGATCGGCGCGCAGGGCTTCAATCTCGGCCTGCGCGATGCGTTGACGCTCGCGCAGTTGCTGATCGAAGACCAGCGCCGCGGCGGCGATCCCGGCGATGAAGCCTTGCTGCGCAGCTATGCCGCGCAGCGCCGCGAGGATCGCGAAGGCACGATGGCGTTCAGCGACGGCCTCGTGCGGCTCGCCTGCCATCCGGCGCCGGTACTCACGCCGCTGCGCAGCCTCGGCCTGCTGCTGCTCGACGGCCTGCCGCAGGCCGGCGCGCTCGTCGCGCGCCGTGGCATGGGGTTCCGCGGCACGCCCACGTCCTATGCTCTCGGAGTACGTCCATGAAGCCGCGCAATGTGTTCGATGTCGCCGTCGTCGGTGCCGGCATGGTCGGCAGCGCCTGCGCGCTTGCGCTCGCGCGGCAGGGGCTGCGCGTCGCGCTCGTGGAGGAACGTGCGCCGCCGGTCTGGAACATCGCCGACGAGGTCGACCTGCGCGTCGTCGCGCTGGCGCCATCGAGCGTCGCTCTGTTCGCGCGCCTCGGCGTCTGGGCGGCGATCCGCGACGCGCGTGCCGGCGCCTATCGCCGCATGCACGTCTGGGACAGCGGCAACGGTGCGGCGATCGACTTCGACGCGGCCGACGGCGGCGCGGCGGAGCTCGGCTTCATCGTGGAGAACAAGCTGATCCAGCAGACGCTGTGGCACGCGCTGCAGAACGAAGCGGGCGTCAGCCTGCGCTGTCCCGCGCGCGTCGTCGCGACCGAGGACGACGGCGCCGCGCGCACCTTGCGTCTCGACGACGACGGCCGCCTCGTCGCGCGCCTCGTCGTCGCCGCGGACGGCGCGTCCTCGCCGCTGCGGCAGATGCTCGACATCGGCGCGGGCGGCCACGTCTACGACCAGCATGCGCTCGTCGCGCACGTGCGCACGGAACGCCCGCACGAGGACACCGCGTGGCAGCGTTTCCTGCCCGGCGGCACGCTTGCATTCCTGCCGCTGGCCGACGGCCGCTGCTCCATCGTCTGGTCGTTGCCGCCGCACGAGTGCCGGCGTCTGCGCGAGATCGAGGAGACCGCGTTCCTGCAGGAACTCGGTTGCGCATTCGACTTCCGGCTCGGACCTGTGCTGTCCACATCCGCGCGCGCGGAGTTTCCGCTGCGCCTGCTGCTGGCCGAGCGCTACATCGCGCCGCGCTTCGCGCTGATCGGCGACGCCGCGCATCAGGTGCATCCGCTCGCAGGGCAGGGCGTCAACCTCGGCCTGCGCGATGTCGATGCGCTCGTCGATGCCGCGGCCGGCGCGGCGGGACGCGATCCCGGCGCCGTCACCGCGCTGCGCCGCTACGAGCGCCGTCGCCGCAGCGACAACACGATCTCGGCCTGGGGCATGGACGGCATCAACCGGCTGTTCCGCAGCGAATTCGAGCCGCTCGTGTTCGCGCGCGGACTCGGCCTGCGCGCCGTCAACGCGCTGTCGCCGCTCAAGCAACTGATCGTGAGGCACGCTGCGGGGCGTTGATTGAGACGGTGTATCGCGACGCTGCCGTCCGTACTTCCACGCCAGAAAATTTCGCCACAAACGCCTCGGTTGATACAAATATCATTCGATACGCTGCGTGACGCCTGTCGCGCCTGAGTGCCGGACGTCGGGAGGTTTGTCAGTCAGGATCCGATTGGGCTCTTCGGCGGCACGAACAGCTACCTGTATGCTCCGAATCCGAATGGCTGGGTTGATCCTGGCGGCCTGTCCCGCGCACAAAGAAAAATTCTTCCAAAAAATGCAAGAAAAAATCTCGTTGCCTTGCCTTGTGTCGGCTGCCGCGGACTGGAAGTAAGCGAGCCCGGTGCCCGCAAGGTCGATCTTCTGTTTGAGAATGAGAACGACGCAATGAATGCAGGAAGTCGAATGCGCGGACCTGGTGCGGTACGCACGTATATCGAAAAGGCCAATGGGATGGATGGGTGAACGCTTCAGGCGCCAAGGTTTACTGGAATCACGGTGAATGGGCTCAGGGCGTAGGTACGTCCACTTTCCCGCACCTCAACTACAGCGTTTCCGGTCGATCCGGCCATTTGTTCATGAAAGACAAATCGTGAACTCCGGCAGAGCGGATGAATTTGCCAAACAGTATCGGACGGCTTCTAAGCGGGGATGTCCATGAAACTGGAAGATTTGGCTAAAAGTAGCGGTGACTCGGACCTTATTGGATTGTCGTTCGACGGATCATTGATAACGTTAAAGCTGCGGTTGGGAGAAAACGGGCGAGCTAATGGAACTAGCGGCAAACACTCACCGCGTCTACGCGCAACACACTCGCTTGGATTGGCCAACATGTTATTTCGCCGTGACCGAAATCTCAGACGTTCTGGAGATCTTGAACGGCGTTTATCCCCAGTCGTGAATTCGTGACAATGATGCGAGAGTGAAAGAGCATTGGAACCTGGCGTACGGACTTCGCGCGTCGCAGTTTCGTGCGCTAGTCTCACGTGTCGGTGAAGTTGATGTTGCGTTTATTGTCGAGGATGGGAGCAAAGTGGAAATTCGGCGGGCTGCCGCAACTTGGGATTCGGTGGTCAAGACCGAAAAACTGTAAGTGCCGATATTTCCCGAAATGTCGTGTTGCGCGCGCCATGAATGCTTCTTGCGATGGTAGGCAAGAACTTGGGGGCTAAGTTGTCGCTCGAATCGTTCGATAGTGTAGGGGTAGTAACTTGCTTTCTCGATAGCGATGCAGCGGCAGCATCTAGTCGTCGGCACTATGCTTCGGCGGCGATGCCTCTGCCGTTGCCGCGTACCCGGTTGCGCAAGTCGAAGCCGTGCCGCAGCAACGCCGAACCGCATCGACCCGTCGATCGGTCTGAAGAGTGATCCCCGTATACATCTCCCGTCGTAGGTAAAGGCGAGGACGCGGCGCCGGGCTGTCGCGTGGCCTCCCCCACCTGACGGCAGTGCGCGGCCGCAATGGCCGCGGCTTGCCCCGCATCGACGGAGTGATCCATGAATACCGCAAGAGCTTTTGTTAATTTGAACGCACCAAAATTTCATA
>CAMLLF010000076.1 GCA_946480705.1 uncultured Lysobacteraceae bacterium
CTGCCGAGCGCGCGATGCCACACCGCGTGCCCCCAGGAGCGCTGGCCCAGACCGGGACCGAGGGCCAGCGTCGTCGCGCGCGCGAGAACGCTGTCGAGGTCCTGCGGCCCCGCAACGGCCGCGACCATGAGTTCCGGGCGTGCCGCGAGCAGCGGCGAGAGATGTTCCGGCTGCGTCGCGACGCTGACGAGACCGGCGCCGCAGCGCAACGCGGCTTCGCCTGCGAGGCGTATCGCACCGCCCATGCCGTGGTCGCCGCCGATCGCGAGAACATGGCCAAATTCACCTTTGTGCACATTGCGTGCGCGCGGCGGCAGGCGGCGCCGCACGACATCCCAGTCGAGCAGATGAGCGCCGGCGCGTTCTTCCTCGAAGATCGTTTCCGGCAGATCGAGCGGCGCAAGTTCGCAGTCGCCGCAGGCGTCGAGTCCCGCGCCGGTGTGCTGGCCGCGCTTCCAGCCGATGAAGCTCACGGTTGCCGCGGCCTGCACGCAGCTGCCGAGACTCGCGCCGGTATCGGCGGATATGCCTGAGGCAATGTCGAGCGCGAGCACCGGAACGCCAGTCGCGTTCAGCGCGCCGACAATCTGCACGGCGGCGCCCTGCAGCGGACGGTTGAGGCCGATACCGAACAGCGCGTCGACATAGACATCGGCCAGCGGCAGCGAGTGCTCGCCGGCGAACGGGTGGACGAAGCCCCCGGCCGCGCGCCACGACTCCGCGGCGGCCTCGGCGTGCGAATCGGCCGGCGGCGCGAGCGCGATCACGCTGACGTCGCGGCCCGCCTGGCGCGCGAGCGTCGCGAGCAGATAGCCGTCGCCGCCGTTCTTGCCGGCGCCGCAGCAGACCGCGATGCGCAGCGCCTGCGGCCAGCGCCGGCACAGCGCATCGAATGCCGCGCGCGCGGCACGCTGCATCAGGGCCGGACCGTCGAGTCCTTGCGTGGCGCCGGCCGCGGCATCGATGCGACGCATCTGCGCAGCGGTGTAGAGACTACGGGAAGGGATCGTCATGGCGGGATTATTGACCGGTGGCGGCGCGGTTGTAATCGACAGGCGCGAAACCGCGTCCGAACGCCGCAACGCGCCGGCGCGCATCGCAGTCGCCTACAATGCGCCGCCACGCCGCGCGCCATGAACTACATCGACCTCGCCAATCGTATCCGCCGCTGGGGCGCCGAACTCGGCTTTCAGCAGATCGGCATCGCCGACACCGAACTCGCCGCCGACGAGACGCATCTGCTGAACTGGCTCGACGCCGGCCGCCACGGCGAGATGGACTACATGCAGCGCCACGGCACGAAACGCAGCCGCCCGCAGGAACTGCAGCCGGGCACGATCCGCGTGATTTCCGCACGCATGGACTATGCGCCGCCCGGCATCGCGCACGGCTGGGACGTGATCGGCGACGCATCGCTCGGCTACGTGTCGCGCTATGCGCTCGGCCGCGACTATCACAAGCTCATGCGCAACCGGCTGCAGCAGCTCGCCGACCGCATCGCAGCCGAGACCGGACCGTTCGGCTATCGCGCCTTCGTCGACTCGGCGCCGGTGCTCGAACGCGCACTCGCGCGCGATGCCGGCCTCGGCTGGATCGGCAAACACACCTGCCTCATCAACCGCCACGCCGGTTCGTGGTTCTTTCTCGGCGAACTGTATACCGACCTGCCGCTGCCGCCGGACGAGGCAGCGAGCGCGCATTGCGGCACGTGCACGCGCTGCATCGACATCTGCCCTACCCAGGCCATCGTCGCGCCGTATCAGGTCGACGCGCGCCGCTGCATTTCGTATCTGACGATCGAGCTGCACGGCAGCATCCCGCTCGAATTCCGCACGGCGATCGGCAACCGCATCTACGGCTGCGACGACTGCCAGCTGATCTGCCCCTGGAACAAATTCGCGCAGCCCACGGGCGAAGCGGATTTCGCACCGCGGCATCGGCTCGACGGCGCAGCGCTGATCGGCCTGTTCGCCTGGAGCGAGGATGAGTTCCTTCGGCGCACCGAGGGCTCGGCGATACGCCGCATCGGCCACGAACGCTGGCTGCGCAACATCGCCGTCGCGCTCGGCAACGCGCACGGCTTGTCCGGCGTCGTCGCCGCGCTGCGCAGCCGCGAGCAGCATCCGTCGGAACTCGTGCGCGAGCACGTGCGCTGGGCGCTTGAACAGCACGCCGCGGATACGGCCTCAGCGTAACGAACGGATGGTTTCGATGAGACCGCGCGTCGACGCGTCGAACGACTCCGGAACCGGCGCGCCGGTCAGCGCCGGCAGGATGGATTTCGCGAGCACCTTGCCGAGTTCGACGCCCCACTGATCGAATGCGTTGATGTCCCAGAGCAGCGCCTGTACGAGCACCTTGTGCTCGTACAGCGCGATCAGCGCGCCGAGGCTCTCGGGCGTCAGCGCATCGAGCAGCAGCGTCGAACTCGGACGGTCGCCCGGGAACGTGCGCTGCGCCGCGAGCGCCTCGCGTTCCGCCGTAGTTCCCGACGTGGCTTCGGAGAGCGCGGTTTCGGTGGTCTTGCCGAGCGCGAATGCGGCACCCTGCGCCAGGAGATTCGCGAGCAGCGCGTCGTGGTTGTCCGCGAGCGGATGCGCCGCGCGCACGGCGCCGATGAGGTCGAGCGGCACGACGTCGCTGCCCTGATGCAGCGCCTGGAAGAAGGCGTGCTGCGCATTCGTACCGACGCTGCCCCAGACGACGGGCACAGTCGCCTGACGCAGCGGCTCGCCGTTCTCGCCGACGCGCTTGCCGAGGCTTTCCATTTCTAGCTGCTGCAGGAACGCCGGCAGCTCCGCGAGACCGTCGAGATACGGAATCACGCCATGCGCGGCATGACCGAGACCGTTGCGGTTCCAGACGCCGATCAGCGCCAGCAGCACGGGAAGATTGTCGTGCCACTCCGCCGTGCGGAAGTGATCGTCCATGAGCGCCGCGCCGCGCAGGAATGCGCGGAAGTTCGGCATGCCGATCGCGATCGCGAGCACGAGCCCGACCGCCGACCAGACCGAATAGCGTCCGCCGACGAAGTCCCACATCGGCAGTACGCGTTCCGCGGGAATGCCGAGCGCGCGCGCCGCTTCGACATTCGCGCTGACCGCGACGAAGTGAGCCGCCGCGCGCGATTCGTCGCCGCCGTACGCCTGCGCGATCCAGCGGCGCAGGACAGCGCCGTTGAGCAGCGTCTCCTGCGTCGTGAAGCTCTTGGACACGAGCAGCACGAGCGTGCGCCGCGGATCGAGCCGGCGCATCAGCGCCGCGGTTTCGTGGCCGTCGACGTTCGGCAGGAAGTGGCAGGCGAAGCGGCCCGTCGCGTAGCCGCTCAACGCTTCGACGGCGAGGCGCGGACCGAGATCCGAACCGCCGATGCCGAGATTGACGATGTCCGTGATGCCCGCCGGAATGCCGAACGCGCCGGTGTCGTCACGCTCCAGCGCGTCGACGAGTTCGCTCATGCGCTTGAGCGTCGTCGCGATTTCGTCGGCGACGGCCTGCGGCGCCGTCGACGGCAACTGCGACTCGCAGGCGCGCAGCGCCGTGTGCAACACCGGCCGCTGTTCGGAACGATTGAGCACGTCGCCGCGGAACATCGCGTCGCGACGCTGTTGCCAGCCGCATTCCTGCGCAATCGTACCGAGCGCCTGCAGCGCCGTGTCGTCGAGCTTCTGTCGCGAAAAGTCGAGCAGCAGAGGCCCGGCGCGGCGCGAGAATCGTTCGAACCGTTGCGGTGCCGCGAGCAATTCGCGCAGATGCACGGGGGCGAGGCGCGCGGCTTCCCGCGCCAGAATGTCGAGCTGTCCGGCCAGCATGTCGTTCCTTGGGCTTTTCGATGCGCGCGGGCATCGGCTGCGTCGATCTTAAACAGCGCAGCCGCACCCGGTCGACCGTCGGAAACGCGAAAAACCCAGCAAAAAAAGCCAATGTCCGGACAGCGGGCTCGCCGCCGCGATGCGGCAGGGGACGCGAAGCACGGCCGCGTCGACGGACATCGCCGCCGCCGTCGGCTTCAGGCGGCCTGCTTCGGAATCGAATGATTCGTGTGCGTCATGCGGTTGTTTGCATCGACGTAGACGCAGTTGGCTTGAACCGGGCGAGTTCCGCTTCGCCGGGTTGCGCCTACGCGCAGAGGATGACGAGATCACCCGGATTCGGGAAAGGCGCGTCCGCGCCGTTCACCGAGATGACGCCGGAACCTTCGCCGGCGCGAATGGCAAAGGTGACGAAACGGTTGCCGTTGTCGACGTCGCGGATGTGGACCTGTTCGTACTCGCGGATTCCGACGCGTCGAGAAGGTCGCCGTCGATCGGGAAGGAACCTTCGTAATGCGGTTCGGCGTGAGTGATGGCCGCGCGGCAAAACTTGGCCCTGAGCATCCGCAGGCGCATGGCGAGTCCGATGGAAAGCGCGAAACGCGCGAATCGACGCGACCGGCCTGGCTGTCATCGGAGATGGCGTTCGACGTCGCGACGACCTGGCCGTTGCCGAAAAACAACAAGCACAGAAGTATAGCAACGCCCCCGCGACGCCCCGGCAATGAAACCCGCGGGATCAGCCGGACGGCCGTTGCGAAAACACCATACAGGGCGATGCGCCGGCGCCGTTGCGCGCAGCGCGCTCGATCCGTCGCACGACAGATGATGCAACTAGCTGATTGAGTTGGGAATGACGGCCGAAGACACAGCCGAATCGGACGCAAAAAAAACCCCCGCCGAAACCGGCGAGGGGTGAATCGGAGTGACGATTACCTGAACAATGCGCCCTGCGGCCACCAGGACAACGATAACGTTGCGAAAACCCCAGTGGCTGTGGCGACACTACCACAGGTTTTGCGCAAACGCTACCACTTCGTGAAGTACGCCACACTAACCGGCCTCAGCCGCCGATCGCGAGGTTGTCGATGAGCCGTGTCGCTCCGAGGCGCGCGGCAATGAGCGCGACCAGACCCGAGCGCTCGCCGGGAACAGGGTCGGTCAGGTCGACGGCACGGCGGATCGCGGCGTAATCGACGCGGAAGCCTGCGGATTCCAGCGCGTCGCGTGCATCGCGCTCGATCGCCGAAGCCGCGTCGCCGCCCAGTACCGCGTCGCGCATCCGGCACAACGTCGCATAAACCTGTGCCGCCTGCGGACGCTCCTGTGCACTCAGGTACTGATTGCGCGAGCTCATCGCGAGGCCGTCCGGTTCGCGCATCGTTGCGACATCGGCGATCTCGATGGGCAGGCACAGGTCGGCGACGAGGCGTCGTATCGTCAGCAGTTGCTGATAGTCCTTGCGGCCGAACAGCGCGACATCCGGCTGCACGAGATTCAGCAGACGCAGCACGACCGTCGCGACGCCGGCGAAGTGGCCGGGCCGGAAAGCCCCCTCCAGCGTTTCGGTCACGCCTTTCACGTCGACGCGCGTCGCGACTTCGAGCCCGAATGGATACATCGTCTCGACGGCGGGCGCGAACAGCAGATCGCAGCCTTCGGCTTGCAACCCGCGCGCGTCGTCGTCGAGCGTGCGCGGATAGCGCGCGAAGTCCTCGTTCGGACCGAATTGCGTCGGGTTCACGAATACGCTCGCGACGACGCGATCGGATCGCTCGCGTGCGGCGCGGATCAGCGAATAGTGGCCGGCATGCAGGTTGCCCATGGTCGGGACGAGCGCGACGCGCAGGCCTTCGCTGCGCCAGCGAGCCGTCGTCGCGCGCAGCTCTGCGGCGGAATGAATGCGATCCATATCAGTAACTGTGTTCGGAAGCCGGAAATGCGCCGCTGCGCACCGCGTCGGCATAGGCGTGCAGCGCGGCCTGGACGGAGTCGTGGCCGGCGAGAAAATTCTTGCTGAAACGCGGGCGCTTGCCCGGCGTGAGTCCGAGCAGGTCGTACATCACGAGTACCTGGCCGTCGCAATGTGGGCCGGCACCGATGCCTATCGTCGGAATCGAAATCGCAGCCGTGATGCGCTGCGCGAGCGCCGACGGCACGCATTCGAGCACGAGCAGGTCGGCACCGGCCTGGGCGACGCTGCGCGCGTCGTCGAGCAGACGCTCGGCGCGATCTTCGTCACGCCCCTGCACGCGATAGCCGCCGAGCTTGTGCACCGACTGCGGCGTCAGACCGAGATGCGCGCAGACCGGAATGTCGCGCTCGCTCAGTGCATGAATCACGTCGGAGGCCCACCCGGCGCCCTCGAGCTTCACCATCGCCGCGCGGCCTTCGCCGATGAGTCTGGCGGAACTCGCATACGCCTGCTCGCGCGTCGCATAGCTCATGAACGGCAGGTCGGCGATCAGCAGCGCGGTGTGCAGTCCACGCGCGACGGCCGCGCTGTGATAGACCATGTGATCGAGCGTGACGGGAAGCGTGCTCGATTCGCCCTGGACGACCATGCCGAGCGAATCGCCGACGAGTACCACGTCGATGCCCGCCGCATCCACCGCCGCCGCGAAACTCGCGTCGTAGGCCGTCACCATGACGATTTTCTCGCCGGTCCGCTTGCGCGCGTGAAGCTGCGGCACGGTGACGGCGTTGCGTGATGGCGCGGTCGCGGGATTGGCGTACACGCGGAACTCCTGCACGGGAAATGTCGATTATCAACCCATCGGCTCGACATCGAAAAGATGCGAATCCGGACGGACGTGCTCCGCGAGCGCTAGGCCGACGGCTCCGTCTCCGGCAGCGATTCGAGCCGGCGGCACTCACCGGCGTCGATGCGCGCAAGCAGGTCCGCGACACGGCCCTGCCCCGGCACGACGCATTCCGAGGCGATTTCCGCGAGCGGCGCGAGTACGAACGCACGCTGCGCCAAATACGGATGAGGCACACGCAAGGCGGCGGCGCAGATTATGTCCTCGCCATAGAGCAAGATATCGAGATCGAGCGCGCGAGGCCCCCAGCGCGCGCCGTCGCGCACCCGGCCGGCGTCGCGCTCGATTCGCAGCAGCTCGTCGAGCAGCGCCCGCGGATCGAGTGATGTATCAATTTCCACAACGGAATTAATAAACGCGGGCTGCTCGTGCAGGCCCCACGGCGGCGTGAGGTAGTGACTGGAACTGCGCACGAGACGCGTGTTAGGCAGCGCGCCGATTCGGCGCGCTGCCTGCGCAACAGCCAGCCGCGAGTCGCCGAGGTTGCTGCCGAGGCCGATGAATGCGCGCGTCACGAATCGGTCGGAGGTGCGCCGTCCGCGCTGCCGCCCGACGGCTTGCGCCGACGCCGGCGGCGGCGCTTGCGGGCGGCGGGCCGTGGAGCCGACGTGTCGGACACGGCCGAAGCCGGTTGCGCGAGCATGTCGCCGAGCGCGGCCGGATCCGTCAACTGCGCCTGCTCCCACCACTGGGCGAGTTCCGCAAGCGCCGGATCGGCTTCGCCGCGCACGGCGAGGAAATCGAACGCGGCACGGAAGCGCGGATGCGTCAGCAGACGCACGACCCGTTTCTTCACGCGCTGCTCGAAGCGCGGCTGCAGCGCCCAGATCTCTTCCATGACAAGCGAGAAGCGGCGCGGAATCGCGACGCGCGCCGTCTGCTCCTGGACGACGGCGTCGGCCGCATTGCCCCAGGCGTGCTGCGGGTCGGCGCCCGAAGCGATCGCGCGCTCGGCGCGCTCGCGCACGCCGCCCCAGAGCAGCAGTGCAAACAGGAATGCCGGCGTCACCGATTTGCCGGCCTGCACGCGCTGATCCGTGTTGGCGAGTCCGTGTTCGACGAGGCGGCGGAACTCGTCGCCGTGCGGCCGCCGCAGCGCCGCAGCAGCCGACGGGAACACGAACTGCAGCAGACCGCTGCGGTCGAGTTCGCGAAAGCTCGCGAGCCCATGACCGGACAGGAACAGTTTCAGCGACTCGTCGAACAGGCGTGCCGGCGCCGCATCGCAGAGCAGCTGACCGAGCCGCGCGAAAGGCTGCTCCGCGCTCTCGTCGATCCGAAAGCCGAGTTTCGCCGCGAGGCGCACGGCGCGCAGCATGCGCACCGGATCCTCGCCATGCCGCCGACATAGTCGCGCACGCTGAAGTCGGCGATGTTGTAGTAGAGCGCATTGACGCGGAAATCGCGCCGGATCGCGTCTTCCTCGATCGAGCCATAGACGTTGTCGCGCACGATGCGGCCGTCCACGACATGCCGGTCGGCATTGCCTTCCTCGCCGATGCCCCGGAACGTGGCAACCTCGACGATCTCCTGGCCGAACACGACGTGCGCGAGGCGGAAGCGGCGGCCGATCAGGCGGCAATTGCGGAACAGTCCGCGCACCTGCTCGGGCGTTGCATTTGTCGCAATGTCAAAATCTTTAGGGTGTCCGCCGAGCAGCAGGTCGCGCACGGCGCCGCCGACGAGAAACGCCTCGTAGCCGGCCTCGTTCAGCCGATACAGCACGCGCAGCGCGCCGTTGCTGATATTGCGCCGCGAAATGCCATGCTGATCGCGCGAAATGATGCGCAACTGCGGACGCTGCGGCTGCTCTGCAGCAGCGGTTTGCGCGGGTTTTTCCCCGCTTCGACGCAACCCGCGAGGAATTGCCCGTCGAATGAATTCCGTTATACTTCGCACGCTTGATCCTCGACGCGCTCCCTTCGTCTAGTGGCCTAGGACATCGCCCTCTCACGGCGAGAACAGGGGTTCGAACCCCCTAGGGAGCGCCACTTTACTCCCCTTGTTCCTACTCAGCAGGCTCGGTAGCCACATGCCTTTCGTTGTCACCGAAAACTGCATCAAGTGCAAGTACACCGATTGCGTCGAAGTATGCCCGGTGGACTGCTTTCATGCCGGCCCGAACTTTCTCGTGATCGATCCCGACGAGTGCATCGACTGCACGCTGTGCGAGCCCGAGTGCCCGGCCAACGCGATCTACCCCGAAGACGACGTTCCCGCGGGCCAAGAACATTTCATCGCGCTCAATGCGGAACTGGCCAAGGCCTGGCCGGTGCTGACCGAACGCAAAGACCCGCCTGCCGACGCCAAGGAATGGGACGGCAAGCCGGGCAAGTTGAATCTGCTGGAGCGCTGAGCCCAGAGAGGCTCAGCCCAACCGCTCTCGCAACACCGCAACGACGCGCTGTACCGCCGAAGCACCGCCGCTGACGCTGACGCGGCTGCCGCCGCCGTCGGCACTGACGCCGATATTCACCGTCTCCGTAATGGTGTCGACCTTCTTGCGCGTGAACAGGCGCTTGAAGAAACCGCCCTCGTCGCGCGTGCGCTTCGTCGTCACCGTCAGCGAATAAGTATGCGCACTCTCGTCGCGGGCACTGATGCTGCCGAGATCGCCGGCGCGCTCGATCGCAGTACCGACGCGCTGCCAGGTGCTGTCGACCGTATCAGCAACGTTGAGGCCGTCGATACCGGTCGGGCCGGCGGCGCGGGCGGACGCGCGCGGCGTACCGGCGGCCGGGACGACGAGTTCGCCGCGGCTCGGCGGCGCATCGAGGTCCGGCGGAATTTCGAGCGGGCGGGCCTCGGCGGCCTTGTCCCATTCGGACTTCGATTTGAACAGGCTGCAGCCCCCGGCCAGGGGAATCAGCGCAACGAGCAGCGCAATACGTATCGCGGACTTCGAGTTCACAGGAAAACCTTGGATAAGTCTTGGACGTAGGGCCGACCGGCAGCGTCAAGCCGCCGCATCTTGCAGGTTCATCAGCAGATCGCGCAAGCGATCCTGGTGGTTCGGGGACAACTCGGTCAGCGGCAGGCGCGGTCGCGAACTGCCGATTCCCTGCAGCGCCAGTCCCCATTTCAGCGGAATCGGGTTGGATTCCACCCCAAGCGCGTCGAACAGAGGCTGAAGCTGCGCGTCGAGCGCCGCCGCTGCGTCGCGCCGGCCGCCGCGTGCCGCATCGCAGAGCGCACGAAACGGTACCGGCACGAGATTGTTCGCGACGGAAATCACGCCGTCGGCACCCGCAAACAGGCTGCGCAGCGCGGTCGAATCGTCGCCCGAAAGAACGCGGAACGTATCGCTGCGCAGCGCGAGGAGATCTTCGATGCGCTGCGCATCCGCAACGGCTTCCTTGATGCCGACGACGTTCGGATGCGCTGCGAGCCGCGCCACGGTGACCGGCAGCAGATCGCAGCCCGTGCGCCCGGGGACGTTGTACAGAACGACAGGAAGACCGGCGTCGGCGACTTCAACGTAATGCGCGCAGAGCCCATCCTGCGTCGGACGCACATAGTAAGGCGTGACGACGAGCGCCGCGTCGGCGCCGAGGTCTTTCGCCTGGCGCGTGACGGCAATCGTTTTCGCGGTATTCGCGCCGCCGGTTCCGACGAGAACAGGAATCCGGCCGGCGATCCGACGCACACCGAAGCTGACGAGTTCTTCGAATTCGCCGTCGGTGAGCGCGTGCGCTTCGCCGGTAGAGCCCGCAATGACGACGGCCTGCCTGCGCACGGACGATCGCGCAGGGACATGGCTCT
>CAMLLF010000077.1 GCA_946480705.1 uncultured Lysobacteraceae bacterium
GTCTGGCCGAATCGCGTGTAGCCGTCGTCGCACGTTTGCGTGTCCCGGTTGACGCGGTTCTGCGAGGTCGTCGTGCAAATTCCCAGATCGGTCGGCGCGGGTACGCTGATATCGATGCTCTCGCCGCGATTGGAGCTCGGCACGCGCTCGAGAGAAGTTTGAAGCGCCTCGACCGAGATGACATTCGGAAGACTCATCTCGCCGGGCCAGACACCGCATTTATCCGCGTCGAAATTGCAAAACCGGTTGCCTGCCGCGACCACGACGAGCGTGCCTGCCTGCTGCGGCTGCCGACTTGCGTCGCGTCGCTCGATCGCGCGTTCGAGGTCTACAGGGCGAGCACTCCGGGGTTCGGACTGCATGCTGATGTTGACGATGTCGGCGCCCCGCCGGACCGCGCACCGATAGGCTGCGACGAGGCGCCGCCGACTGAAGCATCCGTGCCCCGCCTCGAGCACGGGAATGGACATCAGTTCCGCAACTTCGCCGAGACCGCTGATGCCGGTCCCGTCGTCGGCCGCCGCGATCAGGCCGGCGACCTTGGTCGCATGGGGGTCGGAAGTGGCGGACTGCTCGAGATCTTCGCTGCAGCAGTCGCCGTTGGCGCAGGCGCTGCTGACCTCGTCGAGATTCAGCGAATACGAACGCAACACAGAATCGCGCATGCCGGAGCGCTCGAATTCCCGATGGTCGAACACGCCGGTATCGAGTACCGCAACGCGCGGGCGGCGCGTAAACGGAATCCGGCTGAGCGGCTCTTTCGCGCCGATGAGCTCGGAAACCTTGCTGTTCACGTCCGGCCGTTGCGCTCCGTCGTCGCCACCGACGCCGGATTCTCTGTCGACCCAATAGAGTTCGTCGCGCCGGTTCAGGCGGACGAACTTGAACGGTATGCTCCGCAGTTCCGATGTCGCGGAACCGTTCCGGTTCGCACCGATGTGAGACCGAATCAACGGGTACGGCGAGCGTACGAACACGACTTTGCCGTCACGGACGAACCGGCCCGGATCGTCCTGAGCATCGATGAAACGCTGTGCCGTCGCGGAGTCCTCGAACTCGAGCACTTCGCCGATGCCGCACCAGTTCACGTAATCCGCCGGAAGTTCCGTGGGAACCGTCTGCGCTTCAGCGTGGGCAGCCATGGCGATGAATGCCAAGCAGGCGAGCGTTTGCAGAAGGCGTGTCGGTAGCATTTGGAATTTCCGCGCAAGAGCCGTCCTGGGGCACCCAGCCGGGCTGCGCCGGCTGAGACGGTATTCGTCAGTTGCCCTGACCCGTGTAGCTGCCTTCGTCGGGCGCGCCGCCGCTCGATGACTTCACGAACACGTGGATGTCCGGCCTGGCCGGCGGTTGCGGCAGCGTGCGGTTCAGCGCGATCGAGAACCAGCCGTTCCTGGCCGCGCCGGTGCCGGGAGGCGAAATCTTGATCGTGCCCGTGATGATGTCTTCCGCCGGCGAGTATTTGCCGCTGGCGGTAGTCCAGGAGCCGCGATGCGATCCTGAATTGTTCTGGTAGCGAAACCTCACGGCGTTGTCGCCGACGTGGTCGATGAATAGAACGTCGCCGGCGTGGCCGTCGCAAACATCCGTTTCGAACGGGTTGCCGATCGTGAATCCGGCCTGGTGAATGTACTGCATCAAGCTCATGTCGATTCTCCCTGACTGAAAAAGCGGCGGGCACTATTGCCTCGCACTCACGCTAGTGCCTGGCGGGAACGCTTTCTCGCACGGGGTTTCCGTCACGGATTTGCCGCTGGCGGAAAACCGTAAGCCGCAAACCCCGCCCAATACCGCGGATGCCGCGTACGCGGATCGCGACGGATTTCCAGTTGTGCCGCGCGCAGCGCACGCGCCGGCGTCGCGCCGGTTTCGACGAGTTCGCGATAGAACGCGTCCATCAACTGGCTGGTCACGGAGTCGGATACGCGTGCCGATGCGGCGACGACCTGATCGGCGCCGGCGGCGAGGAAGGCATAGTGCGTCGCGAGCAGGCCTTCGCCGGCGAGTGCGCGGCCCGCGGCGGATTCGCAGGCGGCCAGCACGACGAGATCGGCAGTCAGGCGCAGGCGCGCGATGCTGCGGGCGTTGAGGAAACCCGACAGGGGGGCGCCGGCGGAATCGAACAACGAAAAGGCGACGCCCGAGTCGGCGAGCGACGCCGGTCCGACGAAGCCGTGCAGTCCCAGATGGATGAGCCGATAGCGTTCCAGCGGAAGCTGCAGGAACGACTCGCGCGTAGCGTGAGGGCCCGTCAGCACGGTAACGGCGGAGGTTTTCATGCGCTGCTGCAGTGCGGCCGCCTCGCGCGCGCTGGCGGTGAGTCGCGGGAGCGACAGCGTCGATGTCGCGGAAGCTTCACGGCGTCGGCCCGCCGCAATGCGCGCGTCGCGCGCGTCGTAGACCGCATCGACCGCGGCGAGAATCTCGAACGGACGCCGGGCGTCGTTGCGGCGCCCGGAGGCCTGGCGTCGGCGGATCTCGTCGACGGCGCGCAGCGACGGCGCGAGCGTGATCTCGGCGCGCTCGATGAGTTCTCGCGGCGCGGCGTCGTTGCCGGTACTGCATTGCAGGGCAGGCCATGGCACGGCGTGCAGCCGCTCGTCCGGCACGATCAGCACCGGCTGATCGTAAGAAGCGATGTCGAGCGGTTCCCAGATGCTGCGACAGAGTTGCGACATGACCTCGTCGTTGTCGCCGTCGCCGCCGTCGATCAACGCGCGCGAGGACGCGATCTGCGGTTCGAGCTGCTGCCGTCCCGGCAGACGCACGAGCGCAACGCGATCGCCGCGTGCGGTCCATGCATAGCTGTGTTCGGTCGCGACGAGGTAATGGACGATCGTCGCCTCGCGCGCGAGCGCTCCGATCACGGCGTTCATCTCGCGCAGCCGCGTCGCACCGGCCGCAGTGCCTTTCGTGTCCCGGCGTTCCAGTTTTGCGAGCTGAGCGGAGACGTCGCGCCACTCCGCGTCGACGCCTGCGGTCGCCGCGGCCGGCAGGCCGCGTTCCTGCGCGAGCCAGCGGGCCGAGGCCAGTTCGACTTCGCGCGCGACGAGCCGGCGATAGGCTTCGGTAGGCGCCGCGTCGTCGTCGGCTCGGTTTCCGATCTCATCGAGCAGCCAGCGCGAGCGCTGCTCGGCGACCGCGGCGAGCGAATCGCGGATGAGCGCCGGATCGTTGCGCGCCAGCGCGTGTTCGGCGAGCGAGACGGCGAAGCCCTCGTACAACTCGCGGCGCGTGTCGATGAAGCGTGCGCGCCACTCCGCATCGCGGATGCCGGCGCGTGCGCGTTCGACGACCGCGATGCCGCGCGAATAGGCGCGTGCCGCTTCGGGCAGGCGTTGCTGCGCGGCCAGCGCATGCGCCTGAACGGCATGCATCTCCGCCAGATCGTCGACTGCGAGCCCGAAGCGCTGCGCGGCGCGCAGCGTCTCTCGGATCTGCGTCAGGGCCGCCGCGCTGTCGCCTTCGGCGAGCAGCAGCCGTGCGCGCCGCAGCTGCACGCGGCTGCGCAGCGAGTCGTCGTGCAGCGCATGGGCCAGCGCGTCGGCGCGCGCGACGCTGCTGCGCGCGGCCTCGAACTGGTTCGTCTCGATCTGAGCCGGTATCAGGCGCAGCAGGATCGACGTCAGCGTGCGCGGTTCGGCGTCGGTCTCGGCGAGCGCAAGCGCTTCGACATAGGCAGCGGGAATCGACGGCCTGGCCGCTTCGCGGCGTTCCTGTTCGCCGAGCAGCAGCAGCGTGCGGACGATGTCTTCCGTGTTGCGCACGCGGCGCTGCGCGGTCAGCGCCTCCTCCAGCAGCGCGCGACCCCGGGACGTGTTGCCGAGGAATATGTCGAGGCTGCCCTGATGGCGCAGGACCAGCGCCAGGTTGCGCACATTGTCGTCGCGGCGATAGATCGATTCGGCGCGCGCGTAGAGTTCGCTCGCGTCTTCGAAGCGGCCCTGCGCAAAGCGTTCCAGGCCGAGATTCATCAGCGGGTCGGCGATGTTCCGGCCGCCGGCGCGCTCGCCGAATTCGATGCCGCGCAGGTAGCCTTCGGCGGCGGCATCGGATTTTCCGGCCAGCGAATAGGCGCCAGCGAGGTTGTTCCAGGCCACGGCGATCCGCGCGTAATCGCCGGTCGCTTCCGACAGTTCGCGGTTGCGCAGGCTGCACGCGAGGTTCGCGTCCACGCTCCGGCGCGAGGCGACCACGAGGCAGAGGTTGCCGTCGACCAGCACGCGCAGCAACGAGTCGGGTTCGCCGGCGAGCGCGTCGAGCGCCTGACGCAGCGGCGCTTCGGCGCGGCGTCCGTCGCCGAGCCGCCAGTGGCTCATGCCGATGTTGTTGTAGGCGGCGGCGAGGAACTGCGCATTGCCGGCCTGTCGCAGCCACGCCAGCGAGTCTTCGAGCAGCACGATCAGTTCGGCGCGGCGGTTCTGCCGCCGCAGCAACTGGTCGAGCAGGAACAGCGCGCGCGCCGCGCTGTGCGGATCGCCGAGTTCCCGCCGCAGCGCAAGCAGCTGTCGCGCCGCGTCGACGCTGGCGGGTTCGCCGGCGCGCACCGTGTCGCCGGTGCGCTGAGCGACTTCGGTCTCGAGCAGTTCGGCGGAATGCAGACGTGCGTCGGCCGCGTCGTCCAGGTCCACGCAGCGGGCTCGCAGGCTGAACTCGCCGCCTCGCGAGCCGGGACGCGGTGCGCGCACCTGCACGGTACCGGTCTGTCCCGGGGTGAGATTGGCGGCAAGCCGGTGCTCGCCCCTGCGCAGGAAATCGCCGTCGTTGCTGGTCAGTTCGACTCCGCCCGAGCGCCAGCGCAGTTCGAGATCGATCCCGGATTCCGTCGCCTGAAGTTGCAGTCCGCGGGCGACGCGGTCTGCGGTCAGCGAGAATTCCACTGTCTCGCCGGGCTGCAGCGCCCGCGTGAGCGCGGAGCCGCAGGCAAGCGTGTCGGCGGCGGCCGGCACGCCCCAGCACAACATCCCGACGAGCCCGCCCAGCCGCCTTGCGCGCATTGACCCTCCGACGGTCGCGTCGGTCCCGGAGAATCGATTCCTTCTGTTGCTGTCGTGCGCTGCCGGCGGTTCAGAACGCCGACATGTTGAACGGATCGTGCTCGGCGTTCGTGTTGTCGCCGCCGCCTTCGGCGAGGCGGATCTTCAGCGCGAGGCCGTCGCGCGAGTCGGCCTTGGCCAGCGCTTCCTCGAGTTCGATGCGGCCTTCCTTGTAGAGCGTGTACAGCGCGCGGTCGAAGGTCTGCATGCCTTCCTGAAGGCTGCGGTCCATCGCCTCTTTGATTTCGTGCACCTGGCCGCGGCGCATCAGGTCGCGGATGTGCGGCGTGTTGATGAGGATCTCGACCGCGGGCAGGCGGCGGCCGTCCTTGCCGATGACCAGGCGCTGCGAGATGACCGCCTTCAGGTTCAGGGCGAGGTTCATCAGGATGTTCTTGTGCGCCGATTCCGGGAAGAAATTCAGGATGCGCTCAATGGTCTGGTCGGCGTTGTTCGAATGCAGCGTCGCGAGACAGATGTGGCCCGTCTCGGAGAATGAGATCGCGGCCTCCATGGTTTCGACGTCGCGGATTTCGCCGATCATGATGACGTCGGGCGCCTCGCGCATCGCGTTCTTCAGCGCCTCGTGGTAGCCGTGCGTGTCGAGGCCGACCTCGCGCTGGTTCACGATCGATTTCTTGTGCCGGTGCAGGTATTCGATCGGATCTTCGATCGTCAGGATATGGCCCGACTGGCTCGAGTTGCGGTGATCGATCATGGCCGCGAGCGTCGTCGACTTGCCCGAGCCGGTGGCGCCGACCACGAGGATCAGGCCGCGCGGCTCCATGATGATGTCCTTGAAGATCTGCGGCAGCTTCAGCGCATCGACCGACGGGATCTCGCTCTTGATCGCGCGGATCACCATGCCGACTTCGCCGCGCTGCTTGAACACGTTGATGCGGAAGCGTCCGGCGTCCTTGACCGCGATCGCCATGTTGAGCTCCAGGTCGCGCTCGAACTGCGGCACCTGGCCCTCGTCCATCAGCGAATAGGCGATCTTCTTGACCATGCCGCTGGGCAGGCCGGTATTGCCGAGCGGGTAGAGCTTGCCCTCGACCTTGATGTTCACGGGGGCGCCCGTCGTCAGGAACATGTCTGACGCGCCCTTCTCGGTCATGAGCTTGAGGAAGTAGCCAATATCCATGCTCGCCTCGCTGCGAGATGCGTGACGGCCGCCGCCGTCGTTATGCTGGGGATCCCGGTTGCGGACGGGACGGCGTTACGTTGCAACGTTCGTGCCCACGTAACGAAAATACCCGGATGCCCCACCCTGATGTCGGCGGAAGTTATGACACCAACGGTCGCAAAAATCCATGTACTGGCGCTGCTTTCGCTCGCGGCTGCGGCAGCGTCCGGTGCACGTTCGCCGGCGCCTTTGCCTGGGCTTTCGCATGCGACGGCGGCGCTGGCGCTTGCCGAGGAAACCGGTGCCGCGACGTATGCGCCGCTGGAACTGCGCTATGCCGGCGAGCAGCTCGAGCAGGCGCGTCAGTTGCAGAGCGACGGCGAGATCGACGAGGCGCGCCGGCTGCTCGAGCAATCGCTCGTGAACAGCGATCTCGCCGTTGCAAAGTCGCGACTGGGCCGCACGCGCGAAGCGGTGCAGGTGCAGGCCGCCGCGAATGCGCAGCTGCGCGCCGACGCGGACCGGCCGGCGGCGCAGACGCCGTGAGGGCGGTCGTCACGTTGCTGCTCGCCGTCGCACTCGCCGCCTGCGGTTCGGCGCCGCGGCGCGACCTCGATCTCGACCGTCTGCGCGCGAGCCTCGACGCGCTCGCGACCGATCCCGATCTCGCCAAGCTCGCGCTTGCCGAGCGCGCGCTCGCCGAAGCGGCCGTGCGCCGTCTCGATGCGAGCAGCGTCAACGCGGCGGAGCACGCGCAGCTCGCCTACCTCGCCGAGCGCCGCGTCGACATCGCCTACATCGCCGCGCAGACCGAGCGCGAGGCGGTGCGCCTGATCGAACTGCAGCGCGAGCACGCGAGCCTGCTGCTGGCCGCGAGCCGACGCGAAACGGCGGCGATGCGTGCCGAACTCGACCGGCAGCGACAGCGCGAACTGCTGCAGCAGGAAGATGCGTTGCGCGGCGGCGCCGCTGCGCCGGCCGCACCGGTCACGCTTTCGCCGCCGGGTGCTCCGGCGCTGGCGCCGGCACCGCTGACTGCATCTGCCGCACCCGCCGCGCCGGTAGCCCCGCCGCTGCCGGTCGCGCCGCCGGCGACCAGTGTCGAGCCGCCGCCCGCAGCGATGCCCTCGCCCGCGCCGGATGAGCAGCGGCCGGTTGCGATCGCACCGCCGTCGGCCGATCCCGCGTCGCTCGCGCAGCGGCTCGCGAGGCTCGCGCCGGATGCGGACAGCGACGGCCGCCAGGTCACGCTCGAGGATCTCGTGTTCGAGCCCGGCACGGCGACGTTCTCGGCCGATGCTGGGACCGGTCTCGCCCGCGTCGCCGCCTGGGCCGCCGCAGCGGCGTCGCTGCCGATCCGCATTGAGGGACACACCGATGCGACGGGCAGCCCGGATGCGAACCGCAGTCTGTCGCTGCGCCGTGCCGAGGCCGTGCGCGACGCGCTGATCGCGCGCGGAATCGGCGCGGCGCGCATCAGCGTGTCGGGCGAAGGCGGCGCGCAGCCGGTCGCGTCGAACGACGATCCCGAGGGCCGCGCACGCAACCGCCGCGTCGTGGTCCGGCTCGGCGGAGGCTGAATCGCGGCGCCCGCGGCGGACTTCCTGCCGCGTCAACGGCCTGCCTGCAGGCCGTAACGAAATGCTAATGAATGCACGCGGTTGCGGTTTGCGCGCGCTCCGGCAAAGGAGTAGGGTGGCTCGGCAGTCGCCCGGATTACGCGGTACGGCTGCCGAATCCATGCAGATCAGCGCATCGCCGACGTCCGAGTCCGCCTCACACCACCATCGCCCGATGGGGTCGACGCGCGACAGCGCAAATTCCGCTTCAGGTCAGTTTCCCGCATCCGTCCTCGCCCGGGCCCTGCTCGCGCGGGCGTCGTCGGCGTGCGTCTTCACAACGAAAGGAGAACGGCTGATGTTCGAGAATCACCAGAAATCCGAGATCGACGCATTGCTCAAGTCGAGCACCGAATTCCGCAGCCTGTACCAGCGACACCAGGAACTGGACAGCAAGCTGCGCGACGCCGATCTCGGAGTGCTGCCGATGGACGACACGACGCTGCATTCGCTGAAGAAGGAAAAACTGCGAGCGAAGGACCGCCTCGTCCATCTCTGGGAACATCGAAGCGGCGCGCATTGATTCCGCGCCCGGATCCGCCGGTTCCGGCATTTCCTGCTGCCGGCTCCCCGTGACGGACGCCCGCAGCTGGGGCGCCCGCCGGTCCTCCCGAAATCTCCGCGCCGGTTGCGTCGATTGCCGATCCCGTCGCGCCCCCCTGAAGGAATCGCTGAAAACCGCCGTTGCGGCGGTTTTCAGCGTCGCCGATCCCGGCGCAGGTCCGGACCCGGCTCCGCCGATCAGGCGCATGCCCGCCTGATCGCGGGCGGCGCATGACGGCGTCGAGGGAACACCGGAATTTTTCGACGTTCCCTGCCGGGCAGCCCTGCCGCCGCTGCCCTTTCCGGGCGGCGGCGAAGGTTTTTCTGCCGCCCGTGCCGCGTTTTCGCGCCGACGCCGCGCGCGGCGCGTCGCGGCGCGCCGGGCCGGTCGGTTATGATCCGGCCCCCTGAAACGACGACGTCCGGGCATCGTGCCCGGCGCTGACGAGAGCCTCATGACCATCCATCAAAGCGTGCTGGAACTCATCGGCCAAACGCCGATGGTGAAAGCGCAACGCCTCGATACCGGCCGCTGCGAACTGTTCTTCAAGCTCGAAAGCATGAATCCCGGCGGTTCGATCAAGGACCGCATCGGCCTCAGCATGATCGAAGCGGCCGAACGCGCGGGCCACATCAAGCCGGGCGACACGCTGGTAGAAGGCACCGCCGGAAACACCGGCATCGGTCTCGCACTCGTCGCGCAGCAGAAAGGCTACAAACTCATCCTCGTCGTGCCGGACAAGATGAGCCGCGAAAAGATCTTCAACCTCAAGGCCATGGGCGCCGAAGTCGTGCTGACGCGCTCGGACGTCGCCAAGGGCCATCCGCAGTACTACCAGGACATGGCCGAGCGTCTCGCGAAAGAGACGCCGGGCGCGTACTTCATCAACCAGTTCGGCAATCCCGACAACCCGCTCGCGCACGAATTCGGCACCGGCCCGGAAATCATCGCGCAGATGGACGGCAACTTCGACGCGATCGTGTTCGGCTGCGGCTCGTCGGGCACGATGACGGGACTCTCGCGCTGTTTCGCCGAGAAGGCGCCGAACGTCGAATTCATCCTGGCCGATCCGGTCGGTTCGATCCTCACGCAGTACATCAACGAAGGCACGCTGTCGACGAAGAGCGCGTCGTGGATGGTCGAGGGCATCGGTGAAGATTTCCTGCCGCCGATCAGCGATTTCACGCGCGTGAAGAAGGCCTACGCGATCAGCGACAGGGAAAGCTTCCTGACCGGCCGCGACCTGCTGCGCAAGGAAGGCATTCTCGGCGGCTCGTCGAGCGGCACGCTCGTCGCCGCGGCGCTGCGCTACTGCCGCGAGCAGACCGAGCCCAAGCGCGTCGTCGTATTCGTCTGCGACACGGGCAACAAGTACCTGTCGAAGATGTACAACGACTACTGGATGCTCGACAACGGCTTCATCGAGCGCGAGCACCACGGCGACCTGCGCGACCTCATCATGCGTCCGTATTCGGCGCACGACACCGTCGTCATCGGACCGAACGATCCGCTGACGATGGCCTACCAGCGCATGAAGCTCTACGAGATCTCGCAGCTGCCGGTCATGGACGGCGAGAAGATCGTCGGCATGGTCGACGAGTCCGACGTGCTGCTGCACGTGCACGCCGACGAAACGCGCTTCCGCGATCCGGTGTCCACCGCAATGGTGTCCAAGCTCGACGTGCTCGAGGTCCGCGCGAAGATCGAGGACCTGCTGCCGGTGTTCGACCGCGGCCATGTCGCGATCGTCATGGACGACGACAAGTTCCTTGGCCTGATCACGCGCATCGACCTGCTCAATTACCTGCGTCGTCGCGTGCAATGACGATGCGTTCCGTTTCCCGTCGCGCTACGGCGCCTTTCGGCGAGTCAGCATGAGTCAGTCCAGCAAATCCCACGGCCTCGGTACGCGCGCGATCCATGCGGGCCAGTCGCCCGATCCGAGCACCGGCGCGGTGATGACGCCGATCTACGCGACGTCGACCTATGTCCAGGCGAGCCCGGGCGTGCACCAGGGCTACGAATACTCGCGCTCGCACAA
>CAMLLF010000078.1 GCA_946480705.1 uncultured Lysobacteraceae bacterium
GCGTCCATTACCGCTTCTCGAACGAGGCCGGGGAGCAGATCGGCCGGCAGGTCGAGGCGATAGGGACGTGCGTCGAGGCCCGCGGCAAGGTTGAGCACGGTCTTCGCACCCAGGCGCACGCAGCGCTGCACGATCTCGTCCATGACCGTGACGCGCACGACCAGCGGCCAGGCCATCGAGCGGCCGTTCGGCATCGCTTCGACGATGGCCTCGCCGCGCGCGCCGCCGAGCCGGCGTGCATGGGGATCACGGAACAGTGCATCGCTGCGCTCGCTTTCGATCGCGCGATAGATCGCGACCCAGAGCGCGGTGTCGGAGACGTTGCGGATCGGCGTTTCGGGATTCATCGCGAGCCGGCGGCAGTGGGCGTCGCGGGATTCTCGCCGGCGTCGCGCCGGCGCGGAAGGGCGAGGGCGGTCGCAGGCCGGACGCGAACGTCCGGCCTGCGCGCGCCGGTCAGTTCGCCTTGTGGATCGCGCGCTTGTCGACGGCGAGCGCGGCTTCGTGCACGGCTTCCGACAGCGTCGGATGCGCGTGGCAGATGCGCGCGAGGTCTTCGGCCGAACCCTTGAACTCCATCGCGACGACGGCTTCGTGGATCATTTCCGAGACGCAGGCGCCGACCATGTGCACGCCGAGCAGGCGGTCGGTGTCGGCATGCGCGATGACCTTGACCATGCCGGCGGTCTCGTTCATCGCGACGGCGCGGCCGATCGCGGCGAACGGGAACGAGCCGGTCCGATACGGCACGCCTTCGGCCTTGAGCTGCTCCTCGGTCTTGCCGACCCAGGCCACTTCCGGCTCGGTGTAGATGACCCAGGGCACGGTGTCGAGATTCACGTGGCCGGCACGGCCCGCGATGAGTTCGGCAACGGCGATGCCTTCCTCGGAACCCTTGTGCGCGAGCATCGGACCGCGCACGCAGTCGCCGACCGCCCAGACGCCGTCGACGCCGGTGTGGCAGTGTTCGTCGACGACGACGCGGCCGCGTTCGTCGAGCTTCACGCCGGTGCCTTCGGCCAGCAGGCCGTTCGTCGCGGCGCGGCGGCCGACGGCGACGAGCAGCTTGTCGACGACGAGCGTCTGTTCGCCCTTCGCATCGGCGTAGACGAGATGCACTTCGTTGCCCTTGACCTCGGCCTTGGACAGCTTGGCGCCGAGGCGGATGTCGAGACCCTGTTTCTTGAATTCGCGAGCGGCGGCCTTGGCGATGTCCTGGTCGGCCGCGGCGAGGAAGTCGGGCAGCGCTTCGAGGATCGTGACTTCGGCGCCGAGGCGCTTCCAGACGCTGCCGAGTTCGAGGCCGATCACGCCGGCGCCGATGACGCCGAGGCGCTTGGGCGTTTCGGCGAAGTCGAGCGCGCCGGCATTGTCCACGATGTTCTTGTTGTCGAATTTCGCGAACGGCAGTTCGATCGGGACCGATCCGGCGGCGATGATGACGTTCGTGCCGCTGATCTCCGAGACGCTGCCATCCTGCGCCTTGATCGAGACTTTGCGATCGGCCTTCAGCGTCGCGAAGCCCGCGATCGGCGTGACCTTGTTCGCCTTGAACAGCATCGTGATGCCGCCGGTGAACTGTTTGACGATCTTGTCCTTGCGGCCGACCATCGCGCCGACGTCGATCGTCGGATTCGCCGCGGAAATGCCGTGCACGGCGAAGCTGTGGGTCAGGTTGTGGAACTGCTTGGAAGAATCCAGCAGCGCCTTGGACGGAATGCAGCCGACGTTGAGGCAGGTGCCGCCGAGCGCGGGCTTGCCGTCCTTGCCGATGAAGGCGTCGACGCAGGCCGTCCTGAGGCCGAGCTGCGCGGCGCGGATCGCGGCCACGTAGCCGGCAGGGCCGGCGCCGATCACCACGACGTCATAGTGCTGTTCGCTCATCTTGAATTCCTGGGTTGGTCAGTCGGCTGCGGCGGTCGGCGGCAGCTCCGCGGCGAGCTTCCGGATGTAGTCGCCGTGGCGCTCGAACAGGCCCTTGGCCTGGTCGAGCGCGGCGAGACACTGGTCGGCGGTCGGGTTGTGCTCGACGGACGCCGGCGGCTGCGATTTCAGGTCGAAATGCGCGAGCACGCGCTGCATCGCGACCGCGTTCGGCGAATCCGTCAGCGCGCGATACGCGGTGCTGAAGGCGGGGTGCTCGTGGTCGCAGTTGCCGATGTCGATCGTCGAGATCGCATCGAACTCGCGCAGGATCTCCGCCATGCGCGCACGCGCCGCCGGATCGGGCGCCGCGTGCGCGGCGCCGGCGAGCAGTCCGGCCATGAACGCTCCGGCGATCTTCATCAGAGGCCCAGCAGCATCTTCGCCGGGTTTTCGAGCTGGTTCTTGATGTCGACGAGGAACAGCACGGCGTCCTTGCCGTCGATGATGCGGTGGTCGTAGGACAGCGCGACGTACATCATCGGCGCGGCGACGACCTGGCCGTTCTCGACGATCGCGCGGTCCTTGATCGCGTGCATGCCGAGGATCGCGCTCTGCGGCGGATTGACGATCGGCGTGGAGAACAGCGAGCCGAACGTGCCGCCGTTGGTGATCGTGAACGTGCCGCCGGCGAGATCGTCGAGCGTGAGGCCGCCTTCGCGCGCCTTCTTGGCGTAACCGGCGATCTGCTTCTCGACGTCGGCGAAGCTCAGGTTCTGTGCATCGCGCAGCACCGGCGTCACGAGGCCCTTGTCGGTCGACACGGCGACCGAGATGTCCTGGTAGCCGTGATAGATCACGTCGTTGCCGTCGACCGACGCGTTGATGATCGGATGGCGCTTGAGCGCTTCGCAGGCGGCCTTCACGAAGAAGCTCATGAAGCCGAGCTTGATGCCGTGCGTCTTCTCGAACTGTTCGACGAGTTCCTTGCGAACGGCCATGACCTTGCCGAGATTGATCTCGTTGAACGAGGTCAGCATCGCGATGGAGTTCTTCGACTGCATCAGGCGCTCGGCGATCTTCGCGCGCATGCGCGTCATCGGCACGCGTTCTTCCGGGCGCGAGCCCGGCGTCGGCTTCGCGGCCGGAGCGCTCGCGGCGGGGGCGCCGGCCGCGGCCGGCGCGGCGGTGCCGCCCGAACGCATGAAATTGACGAGGTCTTCCTTGGTCACGCGGCTGTCGCGGCCGGTGCCGGCGACGCCGGCCGGATCGATCGCGTTCTCGGCGGCGACGCGGCGGCCGGCCGGCGAGAGTTCGTCGACCTTGGCCGCCGGCGCGGCAGCGGCCGGCGCGGCGCCCTTCGGCGCTTCGGCAGCCGGTGCGGCGGCCGCGGGTGCCGGCGCGGCGGCGACGGCGCCTTCTTCGATGACGGCGATGATTTCCTGCGAATTCACCGTGTCGCCGCTCTGGCGGCGGATTTCCTTGAGCACGCCGTCGGCCGGAGCCGGGACTTCGAGGACGACCTTGTCGGTTTCCAGATCGACCAGGTTTTCGTCGCGCTTCACCGCATCACCGGCTTTCTTGTGCCAGGTCGCGATGGTGGCGTCGGAAACGGATTCGGGCAGAACCGGGACTTTGACTTCGATGGTCATACTTCTTACTCCGAGGCGTGATCAGTGCCGATCGGCGCGACCAGCGCCTGCTCGACCAGGGCCGCCTGTTCGGCGACGTGGGTGTTGTGGTGGCCGCAGGCCGGCGCCGGCGAGCGCGCGCGGCCGGCGTAGCTGAGGCTATGTTCCGCGCCGAGGCAGGCGCGCAGGTGATGCTGGATCTGGTACCAGGCGCCCTGGTTCATCGGCTCTTCCTGGCACCAGACGACTTCCTTGGCCGCCGGATAGCGGGCGACTTCCGACTTCACTTCGGCGCGCGGGAACGGATAGAGCTGCTCGACGCGCACGATGGCCACGTCGCTGACGCCGCGCTTCTCGCAGTCGTCGACGAGATCGAAGTAGACCTTGCCCGAGCACAGCACGACGCGCCGCACCTTCTGGCCCGGCTTGGCCGTCGAATCGCCGATGACGAGCTGGAAGCCGCCGTTGGCGAGATCGTCGAGCGAGGACACGGCGAGCTTGTGGCGCAGCAGCGACTTCGGCGTCATGACGACGAGCGGCTTGCGGCAGTCGCGCACCATCTGGCGGCGGATCATGTGAAACGCCTGCGCCGGCGTCGTCGGTACACAAACCTGCATGTTGTTCAATGCGCACATTTGCAGGAAGCGTTCGAGGCGCGCGGAGGAGTGCTCCGGGCCCTGGCCTTCATAGCCGTGCGGCAGGAACAGCGCGAGGCTCGACAGGCGGCCCCACTTGGCTTCGCCCGAGCTGATGAACTGGTCGATGACGACCTGGGCGCCGTTGGCGAAGTCGCCGAACTGGCCTTCCCAGATCACGAGCGTGTTCGGCTCGGACGTGGAGAAGCCGTATTCGAACGCCATGACCGCTTCTTCGCTGAGCACCGAGTCGATGACCTCGACGCTGGCGCCGGCACGCACGTGAGCGAGCGGCAGGTAGGTGCCGTCGGTCTTCTGGTCGTGCAGCACGGCGTGGCGATGGAAGAACGTGCCGCGGCCGACGTCCTGGCCGACGACGCGCAGGTCGTGGCCTTCGGCGATCAGGGTCGCGTAGGCGAGGTTCTCGGCGAAGCCCCAGTCCAGCGCCTGCTGGCCGGCGGCCATCTTGCCGCGGTCCTCGTAGATCTTCGCGACGCGCGGATGCAGCACGAGTTCCGGCGGCAGGCTCAGGATGCTCTGGCTCAGCGCGACGAGCTTGTCCTTGGCGACGCCGGTCTTGTGCGGCGTGTCGAGCCTGCCGTCGATGAACTTCGACCAGTCGAGCGCGTAAGGGTCCTTGAAGTCCGGATCGAGCTCGGCGACCGACAGGCCGGCTTCGAGCTTCTTGCGGTAGTTCTCGACGAGCGCCTGCGCGTCGCCGTCGGCGATGACGCCGGCCGCGGCGAGCTTTTGCGCATAGAGATCGCGCGTGGTCTGGCGCGCGCGGATGATCTGGTACATGACCGGCTGCGTCGCGGCCGGCTCGTCGGCTTCGTTGTGGCCGTGGCGGCGGTAGCAGACGAGGTCGATGACGACGTCCCGCTTGAACTTCTGGCGATAGTCGAACGCGAGGCGCGCGACGAACAGCACGGCTTCCGGATCATCGCCGTTCACATGGAACACCGGCGCGTTGACCATCTTCGCGACGTCGGTGCAGTAGTACGTGCTGCGCGCGTCCTGCGGGTTCGAGGTCGTGAAGCCGACCTGGTTGTTGACGACGATGTGCACGGTGCCGCCGACGGCGAAGCCGCGCGCCTGCGACATGTTGAACAGTTCCATGACGACGCCCTGGCCGGCGAAGGCCGCGTCGCCGTGGATCAGCACGGGCATGACCTGGCTGCGGTCGGCATCGCCGCGGCGCGTCTGGCGCGCGCGCACCGAGCCGGCGACGACCGGGTCGACGATTTCCAGATGCGAAGGATTGAACGCGAGCGCGAGATGGACGGTGTGGCCGGTGGTCCTGATGTCGGCCGAGAAGCCCATGTGGTACTTCACGTCGCCGGAATGCGCCGGATCGTCGGGATGGTCGAACTTGCCCTCGAATTCGGCGAACAGCTTCTGCGGTGCCTTGCCGAGCGTGTTGACGAGGACGTTGAGGCGGCCGCGATGGGCCATGCCGAGCACCATGTCCTTGACGCCGTCGGCGCCGCTCTGGCGCACGAGTTCGTCGACGAGCGGAATCAGGCTGTCGCCGCCTTCGAGCGAGAAGCGCTTCTGGCCGACGTACTTGGTGTGGAGATAGCGTTCGAGGCCTTCGGCGGCGGTCAGGCGTTCGAGCAGGCGCTTGCGGTCGTCGGTGCTCAGGCCGAAATTGCCGGCGGCCTTCTCGAGCTGCTCGTGGACCCAGCGGCGCTGCACGGCATCGCTGATGTGCATGAACTCCGCGCCGATCGAGCCGGCATAGGTCGCCCTGAGCAGCGCGACGAGATCCCTGAGCTTGAGGCGCTGCGGGCCGGCGAGGGAACCCGTGTTGAATTCGGTGTCGAGGTCGGCGTCGCCGAGGCCGTGGGACGCAAGTTCGAGATCCGGTGCCGGCAGCTTCTCGGCGAGGCCCAGCGGATCGAGCGAAGCGGCGAGATGGCCGCGCGAGCGGTAGGCCGTGACGAGCTTGAGTACGGCGGCCTGCTTCTGCGCCTGCGCGTCGTTGACCGGCGCCGCGGCGGCTGGTGCGGCGACGCCGCGGCCGTTGAGCTTCTGCGCCGCGCTGATACGCGCTATCGCATCGGCGTGGGATTTGTCGTCGCGGCCTTTGAAGCCGTCGAAGTAGCGCTGCCAGTCGGGCGAGACCGTGGCGGGATCGCGCAGCCAGGATTCGTAGAGTTCTTCGATAAACGCGGCGTTGCCGCCGGACAGCTGGGAGGTATCACGGAACAACTGGATCAGGTTCGCGCTCACGTCGGGAATCACCGGGGTGTGGTGCTGGCTGCACGTCGGGAAAGGTTCGATCGGCTCGATCGAAACCCGCGGATTATACGCCGATCGTGTTGCGACGCGGCAAGGCGACGATGGTCATAAGTGCGGAGATTTCGGCCGGTTTTCGCCTGCGCCGGCGGTTCGCTACAGGTGCAGTTCACGCAGGCCCGGGGGCGGTAGCGAGCGCTCCCAGACCTGATTGAAGTATTCGCGCAGCTGCGCGTGGCGGCCCGGGGCGTAGGTCTTCGCCTCGCCTTCGAAGCGGCTGCCGAGCACGCGGAAGTAGTAGCCGCGCCGGTCGGTCACGAGGAAGGCCGAGGGATACTGCTGGTCTTCCTCGACCTCGGGCGTGCGGAACTGGAACACGCTCGGCAGGCGATGCGCGAGATGGATCAGGCGGTGCCCGTCGGCGATCGCCGCCGCGGGGCTCTGCACCAGCACGCGGACCGACGCGCCGCGGCCGGCCGTGCCGATGCGCTTGAATTCCTCGAGCACGGTTTCCTGGTCGAGCAGCGCGGCGTCGAGGTCGCGCGTATAGATGCAGAGCTCGCGCTTGGTCGCGCGCAGCAGCTCGAGCACGGCGGCGATCGCCTGGTCGCGATCCTCCACGGCGAGCGTGCGCGGTTCCGGCGTCTCGTCGAGCTGGCTGCCGGGTCGATAGCTCGCATCGGGCGGCGCCAGTTCGAGCCGCATCATCCGGTGCGGGATGCCGCATTCCATGAACTCGTCGCCGTAGGGCGCGAAGCCGAAGCGCTCGTAGAACGGAATCGCGTAGCTCTGCGCATGCATTTCGAGCGCGGGGCGATGCTGCGCGCGCGCGCGCTCGATCAGCGCGCGCATGATCGCGGCGCCGACCTGCCGGCCGCGCCAGCTGTCGAGCACGGCCATGCGGCCGATCTTGTCGTCGGGCGTGAGCCGGCCCGTGCCGATCGGGTTGCCGTCGTTGTCGCGCGCGATCACGTGTACCGAGCGCGCGTCGAGGTCGTCCCATTCCTCGTCCTCGGGAATGTTCTGGCCGAGGATGAAGACCTCGGTGCGCACGAATTTCAGATCGGCCTGGTCGACGTTCCAGTCGGCCGGTTCGACACGAAAGCGGTCTTCGATCATCGGCGGCTCCGGCGTTGCGGACGGGTCAGCACGAGCTGGCCCGCATTGATGAGATCGAGCAGCACGCGGCGGTCGGGCGCGGCCAGCGCGGCGATGTCGGCGGCGGCGATCTCGCGCTGCTCGCAGACGAGTTTCGCGAGCGCGACGGAGCAGGTGTGGCTGCCGCCGGCCACATACAAGGTTGCAGATCGTGCGCGTTTGATCCAGGCCGTGCGCGCCCACGGAAAGCGCGCGATGCCCGCGCCCTTGGCGAGCGCCGCGTCGAGGTCGGCCTCGCTCGTCGCTCGCGGCGGCGGCAGCGCCGTCTGCGCGCTGCGGTATGCGGTGATGTAGCGGCCGAACCAATCGTGCAGGTGCGCATCGGGCAGCGCGCGCAGCGCGGCGACGGCCTGTTCGACGCGGCCGAGCGCCGCGGTGTCGATTTCGTAGGGGTCGCGCGCCGGCGCGAGATCGGGGTCGGTGTAGCGGTCGTCCTCGGTCAGCGGCTCGACGAGGCTGTCGACGAGATCGCCGAGCATTTCGGCGACGGCCGGCGCGCGCATGCCGACCGACAGCGTCATGCAGTCGCCGACGGCGACGCCGTCGTGCGCGAAGCCCGGCGGCAGGTAGAGCATGTCGCCGGGTTCGAGCACCCAGTCATGGGTCGGCGCGAATTCCGCGAGGATCTTGAGTTCGAGTTCGGGCCGGAATGCCTTCGGTGACGACGGATCGTCGCTGATGCGCCAGCGGCGCCGGCCGAGACCCTGCACGAGGAACACGTCGTACTGGTCGACGTGCGCACCGACGCCGCCGCCGTCGACGGCGTAAGAGATCATCACGTCGTCGACGCGCCAGCGCGGCAGGAAGCGGAAGCGTTCGAGCAGTGCCGCAACGTCCATGTCCCACTTGTCGACGTCCTGCACGAGCAGCGTCCAGTGGGTCTTCGGCAGCGTCGCGAACACGCCTTCGTCGAGCGGCCCCGTCGTCACGTTCCAGCGGTCGCGCTTCGGATCGCGCACGATGAGCCGCGACAGCGCGGCCTCTTCGCAGGAGAGCCCGGCGAGATCTTCCGGCGTGACCGGCAGCGGGAAGTCGGCCAGCGCGCCGCGGATCAGCAGCGGACGCTTCTGCCAGTAATCGCGCAGGAATTCCGCCGGCGGCATGCCGAGCGGCTGGTTGGCGCGGGCGTGGACTTCGATCGGCGGCATAGGACAGGAACTGGAAGTGAGCGATAGGAACTAGAGGACAGCCGATGGCTTCGGACCTGATTGCTTTCTCTATATTTCTAACAACTATTCACTAGTTACTTTTTCACACACTTCGCGCAAGCGATGCCGCCAGCCCCACGTACGTCGCCGGCGTCAGCTCGCGCAGGCGTTGCTTCGCGTCGGACGGGAGTTCCAGCGTCTCGATGAAATCGCGCAGCGCTTCCTTCGTGATGCCGTGTCCGCGTGTGAGCGCTTTGAGCTGTTCGTACGGATTCGGCAGGCCATGGCGGCGCATGACGGTCTGCACGGCTTCGGCGAGCACTTCCTGGCTTGCGTCGAGGTCGGCGGCGAGGCGTTCGGGGTCGACCTTGAGCTTGCCGAGGCCGCGCGCGAGCGCGTCGTAGGCGACGAGGCTGTGGCCGAACGCGGTGCCGAGCGCGCGCAGCACGGTCGAGTCGGTCAGGTCGCGCTGCCAGCGGCTGACCGGCAGCTTCGCGCTGAAATGCTCGAACAGGCCGTTGGCGATGCCGAGGTTGCCTTCGGCGTTTTCGAAGTCGATCGGATTGACCTTGTGCGGCATCGTCGACGAGCCGACTTCGCCGGCCTTGAGCGCCTGGCGGAAATAGCCGAGCGAGATGTAGCCCCAGACGTCGCGCGAGAAGTCGATGAGGATGGTGTTGACGCGGCGCAACGCATCGCCGATTTCGGCGACGCAGTCGTGCGGTTCGATCTGGGTCGTGTACGGGTTGAAGGTCAGGCCGAGTCCTTCGACGAAGGCCTTCGCGAACGCCGGCCAGTCGACTTCCGGATAGGCGACGACGTGCGCGTTGTAGTTGCCGACCGCGCCGTTGATCTTGCCGAGCAGTTCCACGCCGGCGATCTGCGCGCGCTGGCGCGCGATGCGCGCGACGACGTTCGCGATTTCCTTGCCGACCGTCGTCGGCGACGCGGTCTGGCCGTGCGTGCGCGACAGCATCGGCTGGTCGGCGAGATCGTGCGCCATCTGCCGCAGCGTACCGAGCAGCCGGTCGATCGCCGGCAGGATCACCTGGTCGCGCGCGTCGCGCAGCATCAGCGAGTAGGAAAGATTGTTGATGTCTTCGCTCGTGCAGGCGAAGTGGATGAATTCCTTGACCGCCTCGACTTCGGTGAAACCGGCGCTGCGTTGTTTGAGCAGGTACTCGATCGCCTTGACGTCGTGGTTGGTCTCGCGCTCGATCGCCTTAACGCGTTCGGCGTCGTGCAACGAAAAGCCGTCGGCCAGCGTCGTCAGGAACTGACGCGCCGCGGCACTGAATGCCGGAACCTCGACGATCGCCGGATCATCGCCGAGCGCGAGCAGCCAGCGAACCTCGACGAGAACCCGGCGCTGCATCAGGCCGAACTCGCTGAAGATGGGGCGCAGGGCGTCGGCCTTGGCGGCATAACGGCCGTCGAGCGGCGACAGGGCGGTCAGGGGATTGGCAGTCATCGGCGGTGGCTGAGGCGGGGGCAAAGACGCGGAATCATACACCGCCGACTATACTGACCGGTCCCAATCCCGCTTCCGCGCACAGGAATTGCCATGGGCGACTTCCGCATCGAAAAAGACAGCATGGGCGAACTGCGGGTGCCGGCGGCGGCACTCTACGGCGCACAGACCCAGCGCGCCGTGCAGAACTTTCCAATTTCCGGCCGGCCGATGCCGCGC
>CAMLLF010000079.1 GCA_946480705.1 uncultured Lysobacteraceae bacterium
ATCGCACAACGTCTGGGGCATTACCGCGCGCAACCGCGAGCAGAATTTTGCATTGAACCTGCTGATGGACCCCGACGTGGATTTCGTCACGCTGCTCGGTACGGCCGGCACCGGCAAGACGCTGCTCGCGCTCGCCGCAGGACTCGCCCAGGTCATGGATCAGCAGCGCTATCGCGAAATCATCATGACGCGCGCGACGGTCTCGGTCGGCGAGGACATCGGTTTCCTGCCCGGCACCGAGGAAGAAAAAATGACGCCGTGGATGGGCGCACTGACGGACAATCTCGAAGTGCTGACGAGCCCGAGCGAAGGCGGCGCCTGGGGGCGCGCGGCCACGAACGACCTGCTCGCCTCGCGCATCAAGATCCGCTCGCTGAACTTCATGCGCGGCCGCACTTTCCTCAGCCGCTACGTCATCATCGACGAAGCGCAGAACCTCACGCCCAAGCAGATGAAAACGCTGCTGACGCGTGCCGGCCCCGGCACGAAGATGATCTGCCTCGGCAACGTCGAGCAGATCGACACGCCGTACCTGACCGAAACGACGTCCGGCCTCACCTACGCCGTCGACCGCTTCAAGGAATGGCAGCACAGCGCGCACATCACGCTGCGTCGCGGCGAGCGCTCGCGCCTTGCGGACTACGCGTCGGAGAAGCTGTAACTGCCGGGAATCGGGAACGGAGAGTCGGGAATCGCAAGGGCCCTCCCCGCTCGGCGATTCCCAATTCTCCGCTCACGCATAGAAAAAAAGGGGGCTTGCGCCCCCTTCAAAGCCCATGGAGTGTGAAACAGGTCAGAAGCGCGTCGCCCAGACGGCTTCGAATTCGAGCTGGTTGCCGGCGAGTGCGTTGCGCGCGGCGTAGTTGGTCGGCAGGCCGAACAGATACTGCGCGGGCGCGTAGTTCGCGATGAAGCGCAACTGGCCGTTCGGACCGATCCAGCGCGAGTAGCTGAGATCGAGGCTGTAGTTCGACACGTCGCCGAGCAGCCGGTCGAGCAGCGGCGAGGTCGGTGCCGGCTGCGTACGCGTGCTGTAACGCAGCGCCACGTCGCCGTTGTCGCCGCCGTGCCAGACCGACGACACGCTGTAGACGTCGAGATCGCTCCACTCGAATACGGGGCTGGCGCCGCTGCCGAGCGCCGCGAGGAAGCGGCGCGGCAAGGTCGGGCTCGTGAACGCACGCACGTCGCTGTACATCACGCGCTCGAGACCGAGTTCGAAGCTGAGCCACGGCGCGACACCGATGCCAAGATTCAGGCCGGCGCTCGCAGGAATGTCGAAGTCGCCCGGATCGGCGTAGACGCCGCGATAGCTGTTGAACGCATCCATGTTGACGCGCGACTGATAGCTCGCCGTCCACCGCAGGCGCTGACCCGTCATTTCGCTGAGTTCGACGCGGACGCCGCGGCCGTAGGCTGCCGTCGACGGCCCCTGCGTGAATCCGACCTCGCTGCCGCTCTCTTCCGCCGTTGCGCCGAACGTGGCGTTCGCGAAACGCTGGTACGCAAACAAGGCGGCGACCGACCAGCGACCGCTGCCGCCCCAGCCGCGCACGTACGACGGCGCGACGATATAGCGATGCAGGCCGGGACGCGATTCGGGAATGAGGCGCGGAACGATGCCGTCGTCGCCGAGGCGGCTGTTCGGCACGTCGTCGACGATGCCGCTGCGGACGGAAACGCCGATCAGCGCATTGCTGCCGATCGCGGCGTAGGTGGAACGGGTATTGCGGGCCGTCGCAAGCTCGAGCAATTGCGGCGCGACAGCCGGGGAATCGGATTCGGCCCAGGCGAAGTCGGGCTGGATGCTCTGGCGGGCATACTCCTGCCAGCGCTGCATGACGGAGTCACTGCCGACCTGAGCCAGAGCTGCCGGGGCGAGAAAATAGAAAGGGAGCGTCAGGCCAAAACTGATCGCTCCCATCGACTTCCTCAACGCTGCTGTTGCGTTTGCCCGGTGCATGACCCTGCCGCTTGGTCCATGGCTTGTGGTGACTGTCGGAGCGGAGTTTGGCGATAACGCAACACCGCGTCAAGTACGCAACACTACCGATTTGCGAGTTCTGGCGGTCATTTGCGCAGAAAACGACCAACGCCAAGTGTTTCATGTTGCAGGATTACAACAGATGCCCACATCGACGTACCGCCCCTGCGTGCTCACTGTTGCCGGGTCCGACTCCGGCGGCGGCGCCGGCATCCAGGCCGACCTCAAGACCTTTCACGCCCACGGCGTCCACGGCGCGAGCGTGCTGACCGCCGTGACCGCCCAGAACACGCGCGCCGTCACCGCCGTGCTCGCGTTGCCGCCGCGGATGATCCGCGCCCAGATCGACGCGGTCCGCGACGATTTCGCGATCGCCGCCTGGAAGACCGGCATGCTGGCCGACGCACGCACGATCCGCGCGATCGCGCGGGGAATGCGCGACGCCGGCTCGGTCTATGTCATGGATCCCGTCATGATCGCGACGAGCGGGGCGTCCCTGCTCGAAGACAGCGCCGTGACCGCGCTGCGCGCAGAGCTTCTGCCGCGCGCACGGCTCGTCACGCCGAATCTTCCGGAAGCCGCCGCGCTGTCGGGCCGGCCGATACGCCGCGCCGGCGACATCGACCGCGTCGCGGCCGACCTGATCGGCGCGGGCGCCGGTGCGGTCCTCGTCAAGGGCGGGCACCAGCGTGGCGCCGACGTCGTCGACCGGCTCTACTGCGACGGGAAGCGTCACGAATTCGTTCATCGGCGTCTCGCGCGAAACGGCCATGGCACGGGTTGCACGCTCGCGGCCGCGATCACGGCCAATCTCGCGCTGGGTTTCGATCTCATCGACGCCTGCGCGAGGGCGACCGACTACGTCCATGCCGCGCTGGACGCAGCCTATCGCCCCGGCCGCAGTACCATCGACGTACTCGACCACGGCGTCGCCGTGCCCGCACGGCGGCGCCGTCGCGCCGGTCGATGAGCAAAGGAGCCACGCCATGAAAACCACCGCTTTCCTCGGGTTGGCGCTGCTGACAGCACTGCCCGCCACTGCCGCGACGCAACCCGAATTCCTGCCGCTGGCAGGCGCCAAGGACGCGGCACACGCGAAGAACGGCCCCGTCATGCGTTCGCCGCTGGCGCAGACCATTCCGGCACCGATCGTCAGCCAGGCCCAGGCCGTCCCGACGGCGGACGGCGGCATCCAGATCAAGTGCAGCGAAGTGCCGAACCCCCGGCTGCGCGATACCGACGCGCGCGATCTGGCGGGGCCGCGGCAATGACGGCGCGCCGACTTGCCGCCGCGCTGCTCGCGGGTTTCACCGGAGCCGCCGCCGCGGCGCCGACGATCGGACTGCAGAACGGCCAGCCCGTCAGCTTCCTGATGCCCGGGTCGAGCTTCTCAACCTCGTACTACGTCGATGTCGGCGCGAGCGACGCGCAGCTTCAGATCGATCTCGACAACCTCGGCCAGGACGATGTCGATGTCGTCCTGCGCTACGGCACGCCGTTCGCCGATCAGACCGCGAACGAAGGCGCCGCGCCCGACGGCGATCTGTTTCTCGACTATGCGCACTACTGGGGACTGAGCCCGAGCGGCGACGAGCGCGTGATCGTGCAGAAGTCGAGCACGATCCCGCTGCGCGCCGGCCGCTGGTATATCGCAGTGCTGAACCAGACCGCCGCGCAGCAGAACCTCTCGTTGACCGCGACGCTGCGCGGCACCGTGCCGCAGGCAACCATCGGCTTCGGCTATTCGAGCAGCGACGGATGCTCGCAGGCCGCCTGGTTCGACACGACGCCGGCAACGCCGGTCGACGGCAATGCCGGCACGACGCTCGGCGAGCAGCGCCGCAACGCCCTCGAACATGCCGGGCAACTGCTCGCGTCGCAATTGAAGCTGCCGGTCGCGCTCAAGGTGAAAGCCTGCTGGGAACCGCTCGGCGGCAATCGCACGGACGGCGCGCGCATCGCATTCGCCGGGCCGACCGCCTACGTCTACGACAGCGCCGATTTCAGCGTGCCGTGGCTGCCGGACAAATACACCTGGTACGCGGTGACGGAAATGGTCCGCCGCAGCGGCGCGAGCCAATGCGCGACGTTCAGCAACGACTGCGCGAGCGCGTTCGACATCACGGCGACGTTCAACAGCGACATCGATCCGCCGGCCAACGTCATCGGCGCACCGTTCTACTACGGCCTCACCGGTGCGAACAAACCGGCGAATTCGATCGACTTCGTGACCACGACGATGCACGAGCTGACTCACGGCCTCGGCTTCCTGAGCCTCGTCAACGTCGATCCGGAAGACAGCCAGCCGCTCGGGTCCCGGGTACGCGCGTCGAACGGACTCGCGTACGACGACGCGTTCAGCCGCCAGCTCGTGCTCGTAAATCAGCAGACGCGAACCTACAAGCCGTTCCTCGGTGTCGACACGAGCGACGCGGAACGCGCGACCGGGCTGATCACGGTCGACTCCGTGCGCTGGGCCGGCATGGAAGCAGCCGCATCGCCGCTCAACGACAGGCGCAATGAAGCGGTGCCCGGCAATTTCCCGTCGCTGTTCACGCCGTGCGAACGCGAGGCGCCCGGCGACCCGTGCACCACGCTGCCCGGATCGACGTTGTCGCACACGGTGCAGCCGGGCGACCTCATGAACGCCTACGACACGGGGCTCTCGAACCGGAGCCTCGGTCTCGCGCTGCCGATGCTGAACGCACTCGGGTGGTCCAACGACGACACGCCGGCACCGACCTATTCGATACCCGTCGCGGGCAACTGGTACGACCGCACGCGCGGCGGTCACGGCCTCGACTTCCAGCTCTATGCCCGCGATGCCGTTGCCGGTGATTTATACTTTGTTATTTTCTACACATTTGAAAACGACAACCTGCCGGAATACTACCTGGCGCTCGGCAGGCTCGTCGACGGCAAGTTCATCGGCGCCAAGCAGGGCAACGGCATCGCGCTGATGAAGCTGCGCTACAACGCGGCGACGCGCCGTACGGAAATCGATCGCACGTCCGCCGGCCAGCTGTTCATCGATTTCAATCAGGCGGCCCAGTCGCCGGCCTGCCGCGTGGCCGATCGCAGCGGCGCCGGCGCGCTCGCCGTCATGAAGTGGAGCATCCGCAACGAAAACGCGACCTGGTGCATCGAACCGGCCGTGCTCGCGAGTTCGCATACGGCGCCCGATTTTTCCGGCCACTGGTACAGCGGCAACGGGAACGATCTCGGCTGGGGCATGGAGCTGCTGAGCATCAAGGGCGCCGGCGGCCAGAACCAGCTCGTCGCCGTCGTCTACTACCCGGACCTGCAGGGACGTTCGCGCTGGGCGATCACCGCGCTCAGCGACGTGAATCTCGCGAACACGCCGCTGCTCACGCTCAACGAAGTGGCGTCGGGCTACTGCCGCACCTGCGCGGCGCCGCCGGGACCGGCGCAGGTCCGGGCCGTCGGCACGATACAGCTGAAGCTCACGCAGCCCACGCGCGTCGAACCGGCCGACGGCGTCAACCGCGTCAGCATCGCGATCCTGATTCCGGGCGTCGCGGATTTCCGCCGCGACGACGTGCCTCTCACGCTGCTGTCGGCACCGCCCGGCCAGTAGCGCGCCCCGCGCAGACAAAAAAAGGCGTGCCCTGCGGCACGCCTTTTTTACTGCCGTCGAGGCGATGCTCAGTTGTTGCGCACGCTCTCGATCAGTGCATCGGCAAACGTGTCGGTCGTACCGCTGCCGCCGAGGTCCGGCGTGACGCGATCCTTGCGCCCGACGACGTCGCGAATCGCCGCGCGCACGCGCTGCGCCTGATCTTCAAGGCCGAGATGGCCGAGCATCTGGCATGCGGCGAGCAGCAGCGCGCAGGGATTGGCGACACCCTTGCCGGCGATGTCCGGCGCCGAACCATGCACGGCTTCGAAGATCGCCGCTTCGGTGCCGATGTTCGCGCCCGGCGCGAGACCGAGGCCGCCGACGAGACCGGCGCAGAGATCGGAAATGATGTCGCCGAACAGGTTCGTCGTCACGATGACGTCGAACTGCTGCGGATTCATGACGAGCTGCATGCAGCAGTTGTCGACGATCATTTCGTTGCACTGGATCTCGGGATAGTCGCCGGCCACCTCGCGCGCGACCTTGAGGAACAGCCCCGAGGTCGTCTTCATGATGTTGGCTTTGTGCACGATGGTAACTTTCTTGCGTCCCTGGCGGCGCGCCAGCTCGAACGCGTAGCGCACGATGCGCTCGGAACCGCGGCGCGTGACCTTGATCTGCGAATGCGCGGTGTCGCCGTCCTCGGACAAGGTCTGGCCTTCCGAACCGTAGGCGCCTTCGGTGTTCTCACGAACGGTGATGAGATCGATGCCTTCGTAGCGCGCCTTCGTGCCCGGAATCGTGATCGCCGGACGAACGTTGGCGTAGAGATCGAAGCGCTTGCGCAGCTCGACGTTGAGCGACGAGAACCCGCCGCCGATCGGCGTGGTCAGAGGACCCTTGAGTGCGACGCGATGGCGCGCGATCGATTCCATCGTGGCCTGCGGCAGCAGCTCGCCGCAGCGTTCCTGCGCGGCCATGCCGGCGTCGACGAATTCGTAGCTCAATCCGGTTTTCAGTTCATCGAGAACGCGCAGCGTCGCGTTCATGATTTCCGGTCCTATGCCGTCGCCGCGGATTACGGCGATAGTCTTGCTCATGGGGATACTCCAGTGCCGGCTTGTCTGAGACAAAGAAAACCCCGCATTATCGGAGATGCCCTTCCCCTGGACAACCTTCGCCGTATGCGACCTTCGTCCGTCTTTGCGCGCGGGCTGCGCGCCGTCGTCGTCGCAGGCGGCATCGCTGTCGCGGCTGCGGTGCCGGCATCGGAACCCGTGCTCGCGCCGTACAGCGACAGTCCCGAACTCGTGATCGAACCGGTCGCCGGTACGCCCGCGACACGGCCTCGCCTGCGTCTGCAGGGCAACTGGCCGACCCCATGCCTGCCGAGCGTCGACGCGATCAGTCTCGACGGCAGCGAGCTGCGTATCGAGCTGCGTTCGAAAAAACCGCTGTGCGCCCGAGCGAGCGTGCCGTTCGACATCGATGTCGATCTCGCGCCGCAGCTCGGACGCCGCTGGCCGACGACGCCGCTGCGCGTCAGCGTGCTCACGGCGAACACTGCGACCGGCCCTTCCCAGCTGCGCGGCTTCGCGTTGATCGCGCCGCAACCGGGACCTCGCGCCGTTCCCGCTTCGGGGCTCTGGTGGCCGCTGCCGGAGAGCGACGCGACGAATCCGATGGCCGGAACGGGTTTCAGTTTTGAGATCCAGGGCGACACGATTGCCGCTGCCGTACTCGGCCGCACCGGCAGCGGCGACGCGATCTGGTATTTCGGAACCGGTCGCCTGCGCGGCCGCACGACCGAGATCGACCTCGTCGCCGCGACGCGCGACGGCGTCGACGGCGCGCGGCGCGCCGGCGACAACGCGGTGCTTGCGCTCGACTTCGACGGCAACGGCCGCGCGACGGCCTGGCTCGGCCGCTACGAACAGGGCGACAACCAGCCCGTGCTGCGCCAGCAGGTCATCGCGCTCGCGCATCTGCCCTTCGCGGAACGCACCGACGGCACGGCCTGGCAGGGCGACTGGGTGCTGCTCGGCGCCACGCCCGGACAGCCGCGCAGCGCGCGGCAGCTCAGGCTCAGCGCGACGGGATTCATCGCCGTCGCAAACTATCGACTCAACGGCGACGACGGCTCGGTGCTCAGTTGCGAGCGCGAGCCGGGAGCGCCGAAAGCCGCGCCGCCGCAGCGCTGCCGACTGAACGACGCGAAAGGCGCGGTCGTCGCCGACTTCGACGCGATCGACATCAACCGCCTCGACGGCTTCGCGCCCGACCGCACGCCGGTACAGCTGATCCGCGCCGACCGGCGCTGAGGCTCAACCGGCCGCGTGATCGTGTGGCGGCGGCGCGTCGGTCTGCGCGTCTTCGAGCTGGTCGAGAAAATCGACCGCGCGGCGCAGGTGCGGAATCACGATGGAACCGCCGACGACGAGACCGACGCTGAAGATTTCGAAGAACTCGTCGCGATTGACGCCGGCGTCGCGGCATTGCGCGACGTGGTAGGCGATGCAGTCGTCGCAGCGCAGCACCATCGAGGCGACGAGACCGAGCATCTCCTTGGTCTTCACGTCCAGCGCGCCGCTCTTGTAGGTCTGCGTGTCGAGCGCGAAGAACCGCCGTACGACCTGATTGTCCTCGGCGAGGATGCGCTCGTTCATGCGCTTGCGGAACTCGGTGAACTGCCGCACGCGATCCTCGCTCATGCCGGGCTCCCGAGCAGTTCCGCAAGGCGGCCGCTGCGGTCGGCCGCGACGAGATCGTCATGCCCGCCGACGTGATGACCATTGATGAAGATCTGCGGCACGGTGCGACGGCCGCCGCTGCGCGTCAGCATTTCGTCGCGCCGCGCGGCATCGGTATCGATGCGGATCTCGCTGTATTCGAGCCCTTTGGACTTCAGCACGTTCTTCGCGGCGACACAGTAGGGGCAGATCGCCGTTGTATACATTTCTATCGTGGCCAACGCAGGTCTCCGTAAGCGGCGCGCCGGGGATTCCGCCGCCGCCGTCGCCGCCATTGTGGGGCCGGAAACGCCGACGGCAAGAGCAAAACCGCCGCCTTCCGGACGCAACGACGGACGAAACCGCCGATGAATGCGCCGGGTACGCGATTGGCCGCGGGAACCTCCCGTGAGTTAAGGTGTCGCAGCTTTCCCGAATGCCGTGCGGTCCGGCCATGCGAACCTGGTTCATCGCCTTATTGAGTCTCTGCGCGACCGGCCTTGCCGGCGCGCGCGAAACCGGCGTGCGGCTGCCCGACATCGGCAGCTCGGCCGCCGCCATCCTGTCGCCATCCGAGCAGCGCGCCTACGGCGCCAGCATGTTGCACGAGCTGCGTTCCTATGGCCTCGTGCTCGACGATCCGCTGCTCGTCGACTATCTCAACGCACTGGGCTATCGCCTCGTTTCGCACAGCGACAAGCCCGAGCAGTCGTATACCTTCTTCGTCGTACGCGACGCCGCGATCAATGCGTTCGCCGCGCCCGGCGGCTACATCGGCATGAACAGCGGGCTCATCACGACGGCCGTCGACGAGGGCGAAGTCGCTGCCGTGCTCGCGCACGAAATCGCGCACATCAGCCAGGATCACCTGCTGCGCGCGTTCGAGGATTCGCAGAAGGCGTCGCTGCCGATCGCGCTGGCCATGCTCGGCGCGATGCTCGCCTCGCAGGGATCCAGCGGCGACGGTGCCGAGGCGGCCCTCGTCGCCGGCACCTCTCTGATCCAGCAGCGGCAGATCAACTTCACGCGCAAGGACGAGATCGAGGCCGACCGCGTCGGCATCCAGACGCTCGCGCGCGCCGACTTCGCGCCGCAGTACATGGCCAGCTTCTTTGCGCGCATGGAGCGCGCGCTGCGTCCGGGCGCCGGCGACCGCGGCATTCCCGACCTGTTGCGCACGCATCCGGTCAACACCGACCGCATCAGCGACGCGAAAGCGCGCGCCGACGCGCTGACCGAAGAGCAGAAAGCGGCGCGCGCACGTTCGGGCAGCCTGCCGCCGATCCCCGCCGGCTACCGGCTGACCCCGCCACGCGAGGACGATCTCTCGCCGCTGCCAAGGCTCGACACGACCGTGGTCAAGGCCGACGGCCAGAATCTGTATTTCGCGCTGATGCGCGAACGCGCACGGGTGCTCGGCGCCGACCAGCCTGGTACGTTGATCGCGTACTACGCGGAAAATCGCCGGGAACCCGGCAGCGTCGCGGCCGCCGCGGCGAATTACGGTCAGGCGCTCGCGCTGTGGCGATCGGGCCAGGGCGAAAAGGCGCGCGCCCTGCTGCAGCCGCTTGCAGACGAGGCGCCGGGTCTGCTGCCCTATCAACTGGCGCTCGCCCAAGCCGAAGCCCAGGCCGGACGCCGTACCGACGCGCTGAACCGCTACGAACGCCTCATCGCCAATTCGCCGTCGAACCGCGCGATCGCGTTGGCCTACGCGCAGACCCTGATCGAAGACGGCAAGGCCGGCAGCGGACGCCGCGCGCAGGACCTGCTGCGTCCGCTGATGGCCGAGGAAATCGACGACCCCGAAATCTATCGCGTGTTCGCGCGCGCGTCGGAACTCGGCGGCGACAAGATCCGCGCCGCGGAGGCCTACGCCGACGTGGCGCTGCTGAGCGGCCGTCTAGAGGACGCCATGAACCAGCTGCGCGCGCTGACCGACCGTCGCGATCTCGACTATTACCAGCGCGCGCGCATCGAAGCGCGCATTGCCGAAGTGACGCCGTATGTGCTCGAACTCCG